>NZ_AZSV01000031.1:0-44710 GCF_000582595.1 Pseudomonas sp. BAY1663 | reverse complement strand
GGATTGCCCGACCTCGGGGCGAGGCTAAGCCTCAGCGATCATCCGCAGCATCCTGATACCGATTCGCACCTGCCACCCTGACTCTCAGCGAACGCCACGGGCCAAACAGGGTCCCACCTCTTGCTTTCCAACGCAACGGCGACGGCAGGCCAACGCAGCCGCGTGCCCGCTCGAACAGCATCAGGAGGTCGGATGGACAAGGCGGATCGCGCCGGTTTTGCCCTTTTCTGCGCAGCAATGGTTTTCCTCGCCTTCGTCGGCGGCGCCTTCGTGGTGCTTTCCAAATCGTTCCCCTATAGCTACTTCAACGACGCCTACAAGGCGGCGCAGGCAACCTTCGGCCAGCTGTCGGCCACCAACCTGCATACCGAGACGCACCTGTGGCGCGAGGCGCGCCGGGACGATCGCGGCGTGACCGTGAACAACACCGAACTGGCCTATCCGGGGCTGACCCTCTACACCTCCGGCGACGGCAGCTACGCCAACCTGATCGACCTGGACGGCAAGGTCGTGCATCGCTGGGAGCTGCCCTACCGCGACATCTGGGACAAGAATCCGGAAGGCCGCGCGCCACGCCCGCAGGATCGCATCTACTGGGACAAGGTCCGGCTGCTGCCCAACGGCGACCTGCTGGTGGTGATCACCGCCGACAACGACACCCCCTGGGGCTACGGGCTGATCCGCATCGACCGCGACTCGAAGCTAGTCTGGGCCTATCACGGGGCGGCCCACCACGATCTGGTCGTCACTCCGGACAGGCGCATCGTCACCCTCACCCACGGTTTCAGCGAGGAGGACATCCCCGGCCTGCACGCCCTGGAGCGGCCCTGGCTGGACGACTTCCTGGTGGTGCTCGACGGCGAGACCGGCGCCGAGCTGAGCAAGGTGTCGCTGGCCCGCGCACTCCTCGATTCGCGCTACGCCGAGCCGCTCTACCAGACGCCGAGCTACGCCACCGCCGACCCGCTGCACGCCAACAGCGTGGAATACCTGGACGAGGCGCGCAGCGCCGCCTTCGCCCCGGCGCGGGGCAATCCGGGGCAGGTACTGGTCTCGTTTCGCAACATCGGCACCCTCGCCCTGGTCGACCCGCAATCCGGCGCCCTGACCTGGGCGACCCGCGGGCCATGGCTGGTCCAGCACGACGCGCGGGTGCTGCCCAACGGCAACCTCAGCCTGTTCGACAACGCCGCCAACTATCGGGAGCGCAACATTTCCCGGGTGCTGGAAGTGAACCCCGGCAACCATGAGGTTGTCTGGAGCTACGAAGGAACCGATGAGCACCCCTTCGAAAGCTATGTCCGCAGCTCAGCCGAAACATTGCCCAACGGCAATCGGATCATCACCGAATCCGATGGAGGCCGGCTCTTCGAAGTAACGCCCAGCGGTGAGATTGCCTGGGAATTCATCAATCCCGTTCGCGGCGGTGAAGACGATCGCTACATCCCCATCGTCTCGTCCGGACAACGTATCCCCTACGGAGCACTCGACACGGAATTCCGCAACCTGATCGACAACGAAAGGTGAATGTCATGCGCCCCGATTCCAAGCGACACGCCCGTTTCCTCCTCCTCGCCCTTGGCGCCAGCCTGCCACTCGCCGCCCATGCCTACGTCGGCCCGGGCGCCGGGCTCGGGCTGCTGGCCGCGCTCTGGGGGCTGGTCGCGGCGGTGGGCGTCGCGGTGTTCTACGTGGTGATGTGGCCGATCCGCCGCATGCGCCGCCAGCGCAAGGCCGAACGCAGCGCTGCGGCCGCCCGTGCCGACTCGCCGGTGGTCCAGGCCCGGCAGGTGCCAACCGATGCCGCCGGCACACCGGGTGCGCCGGCCGAGCGCGCCAAGGACAGCGATTCGGTCCGGCCATAAGCAAGCGGCCTGCCACCATCCATCCCTCGGCCGGCCTGCCCGGTCGAGCCGCGCATCCTCGAGGCTTCCATGGGACTACTGGACCTGCCCGCGCCGCTGTTCGCCGCCCTCGACAACGGCATGGCCCTGCTCTTGCCGCCGGCCTTGCGCCTGGTGTTCTGGGCCATGTTCGCCGGTGCCGGCACGCTGTTGCTCTATCGCCTGCTGTCGCCGCAGACGGCCATCGGCCGGGCCAAGCGCGAGGCCCGCGAGGCGCGCCGCCGGCTGAGCGCATTCGACGGCGAGATGAGCGATGCCGGGCCGCTGATCCGCGGCCAGTTCGCCGCCGCCTTCAGGCACCTGGGGCTGGTCATCCTGCCGACGCTGGTGTCGATGCTGCCGCTGATCGCCCTGCTGGCGTGGCTCGACCAGCACTACAGCCACGACTACCCCGACGACAGCGAGCCGCCCCATGTGCGTGTGGTACCGGACACCTCCTTCGCCGAATGGATCGTCGATGGCGGCATCCCCTTCGTGCGCATCGGCTCGCCCGAGGAGGACGATGCGCTGGACATCGCCGTCACCGTGCCGGTGCCGGTGATCGAGCAGCGCCGCTGGTGGCACTGGCTGATCGCCAATCCGCTGGGCTACCTGCCCGACGACAAGCCGGTGCAGCGGGTCGAGATCGGCCTGCCCGAGCGCTCCTATCTCCCGTTCGGCCCACCCTGGATGCGCACCTGGCTGGCGCTGCTGCTGCCGTGCATGATGCTGGTGTCGCTGCTCACCTACCGCTGGGCGCGTATCCAATGAGTGGCGCGAGCAAGGCGCAGGGCGCCGCCGACCCGGGCTTTCGCGTACCGACCTGGATGCACCTGCTGGGCGGCTGGGTGCAGCGCAGCCCGGCGACCTGGATCAGGCTCGGCAACCTGGAAACCAGGCTGGTGGAGGATGCCATCGCCGATCTGCGCGTGGAGCGCCCGGTATACGTCGCCGGCCTGGCCCGCTCGGGCACCACCATCCTGCTCGAGCAACTGGCCGCGCACCCGGACGTGGTCAGCCACCGCTACGTGGACTTCCCCCCGGTGCTGACGCCCTACTGGTGGAATCGCTGGCTGGCGCTGGTGCCCAAGGCCGAGGAAAGCGGCCAGGAGCGCGTGCACAAGGACGGCATCCTGGTCACCTCGCAAAGCCCGGAGGCCTTCGAGGAAGTGCTGTGGATGTCGTTCTTCCCCGACACCCATGACCCCGGCCGCAGCTCGGTGCTCGGCCGCGATGACAGCCACCCCGCGTTCGAACGCTTCTACGACGAGCACCTGCGCAAGCTGCTCGCGGTGCGCCAACGCCAGCGCTATGTGGCCAAGGCAACTACAACCTGGTGCGCCTGGGCTACCTGCAGCGCCTGTATCCGGATGCGCGCTTCGTCCTGGCGATCCGCGACCCGGTCTGGCACATCGCCTCGCTGATCAAGCAGCAGCGGCTCTTCGTCGCCGGCGAACGCGCCGAGCCGCGCGCGCTGGAACACATGCGCCGGGTCGGGCATTACGAATTCGGCCTGGACCGCCGTCCGATCAACGTCGGCGACGATGCATGATCGCCCGGATCGCCGAGCTGTGGCGCGCCGGCCACGAGGTGGAGGGTTGGGCGCATTACTGGGCGCATATCTATCGCTACCTGGCGGACACCCTGGACGCGACCCGCTGCTGCGCGAAGCCAGCCTGCTGGTGCGTTATGAAGACCTCTGCGCCCAGCCGCGCGAGATCTTGCAACAGGTGTTCGCCCACAACCAACTGGAGCTGGAGCCGGCGGCACTGGAACGGGCAGCGGCCGGCCTGCACGCGCCGACCTACTACCGGCCGAAATTCAACGACGACGAGCTGGCCCTGATCGAGACGATCACCCGGCCGGTGGCGGCGCGCTTCGGCTACTCGCCCGCCATGTACACCCAGCCTGCGAGGGCCTGACGATGGTTCGTTCCACTTCCCCACGCCTCGCGCCGCGGCCATACGCGCCCGGCGACGGCAACTTCCTGCTGCTCGACCGCGCCAGCGAGCGCCCGCCGACCTACGGGCTGCACCAGGCCACCAACATCCACCACCACGCGATGAAGGTCGACAAGGCCAGCCGCGCCGCGGCCAACGGACAGAAACCCTGCGTGCTGTGGTTCACCGGTCTTTCCGGTGCAGGCAAGTCGACCGTGGCGGACCTGGTCGAGCAGCGCCTGCAGGCGCTCGGCAAGCGCACCATGCTGCTGGACGGCGACAACGTGCGCCACGGCCTGAACCGCGACCTGGGCTTCAGCGACGAGGACCGGGTGGAGAACATCCGCCGTATCGGCGAGGTAAGCAGGCTGATGGTCGAGGCCGGGCTGATCACCCTGGTCAGCTTCATCTCGCCGTTTCGCAGCGAGCGCCGCATGGCACGCGAACTGCTCGACGAGGGCGAGTTCTTCGAGATATTCGTCGACGCGCCGCTGGAGGTCTGCGAGGCACGCGACCCCAAGGGCCTCTACAAGAAGGCCCGCGCCGGCGAACTGCCCAATTTCACCGGTATCGGCAGCCGCTACGAACCCCCGCAGGCGCCAGAACTGCGACTGCCGGCCGACCGCCTCGGCGCCGAAGCCCTGGCCGAACGCGTGATCGAACTGCTGCGCCAGCATGCGGTGCTCTGAGCGCGGCGCCATCGAGCGTAGCCGGCTTGCCGGCGATCGCGGAGCACGACGCGCGGCCTGCGTTCACGCCCACCCGCCCCATGGACAAGGCCTCGCCATTGCCCACCAAGCCTGCGCTCATTCGGCGGCGAAGACTTCGTCCAACTGGTCGTTCATCGCCTGGAAGGCCCGCTGCGCCACCCGCGGATGGTATTCGTTGCGCCCCGGCACATTGGCATGGGGATCGGTGAAGGAATGGACCGCCCCACCGTAGCTGACCAGTTGCCAGTCGACCCCGGCCGCCTTCATCTCGGCGACGAAGCCGTCCAGTTGCGCCTTGCTGACCGACGGATCGTCGGCGCCGTGCAGCACCAGCACCGGCGCCTTGATGTTGCGCGCATCGTCCGGGTTGGGCGTATCCAGATTGCCATGGAAGGAGATGAAGGTCTTGAGATCGGCGCCGGAACGGGCCAGTTCGAGTACCGTGCCGCCGCCGAAGCAGAAACCGATGGCGCCGAGCCTGGCCGGGTCCAGGGCGACCGCTCCGCCCTGCGCCTTCAGCACATCCACCGCCGCCTGGGCGCGCTTGCGCATCAGCGCCCGGTCCGCGCGCACCGCGGAAGCCGCGGCCCGGGCCTCATCGGCATTGGATGGCCGCACGGCCTTGCCGTACATGTCCGCTATCAGCACCACGTACTTGCCACCTGCGGCGCGTGCGGCCTGCTCGGCGGAGCGCTCGGTCACGCCGAGCCAGTCGGGCACCATCAGCAGCCCTGGGCGCGCCCCGCTTGCCGCATCGTCGTAGACCAGCATGCCCTCGAAGGCCTCACCATCGATCTCGTAGGCCACCGGCCTGCTGACCACGGCCGCCTCGGCGGCGCCGCACAGGCCGGCCAAGGCCAGCGGTAGCAGCTTCTTGTTCATCGTCTTGGCTCCTCTCGATTCATCCAGCACGGCTATCTGGTTATAGAGCACGTGCCACGCGTCGGTGGCGGAAAACGACGAATACGCCGTTCGGCGTTGCCAACCGAAGCCCAACGCACCGGGAACGCATGAGCGAATCCGCTGGAACCATCCCGCGTTACCGCACGCCCAACCATCAGAGCACGACACGAAAGGTGAGCCATGAAACAGATCCTGATCGCAGCATTCGACCGTTACGAACAAGCCCGGCAGGTCAAGGCCGAGCTTCTGCAACAGGGATTCCCGAGCGACGACATCCAGCTGTCGGCGTCGATGAATCCGGGGGAAATCGACAGCAGCCGGGTGGAGGTGATCGGCGAAGAGCCGGGCGAGGACGCCACGCCCGCCGACAAGGTGGCCAGTTTCTTCCGCAAGGTCTTCGGCGATGCCGCGCCGGCGCATGCCGGGCGCTACCCGGAAGCCGCCCGCCGCGGCTCGACCCTGGTCACCGTCAGCCTGGACGACGAGGCCCGGGTGGCCGCCGTCGAGCAGGCGATGACGCGCAACGGGGCCATCGACATCGACGAGCGCAGCGCCCGTTGGGCCGACGATGCGGTCCCGGTCACCGCCAGCACCGAGACGCTGACCACCGGCTATCCGGACGCCACCTCCATCAGCGTCGACGAGCGTGAGCTGGACGGCTCGGCGACGCCCGAGCGCGGCCAGGATGTCGCTCGATTCCCGGCCGGGCCGAAAACGCCAGGGCCGGACGCCGCGACAATACCGCGGGCCGGGTGCGCATCATCCCGCGCTGAGCACCGGCGTATCGCCGCGACAGCACCCGGGCGCGCCGCGACCATGCGTGCGTCCAGTCATACAGGCCGTGGGCTGAACACCCCCAACGCCGCCGGTGTGCTTTAGACTTGCGCACTGCTCCGGCCAATTCCCCACGCCCACGGTCCCTCCATGCAGCAACGTCCGGTAACGCCCTTCCAGATATTCATCCTGGTGCTGTCGATCTACGTGATCGGCGCGCTGCTCGCCGATCTGTTCTTCGTCCTCCCCGCGGACGTGTCCGCGCTGCTCGGCTACCTGGACAATATCGTCTGCTTCTTTTTCTTCCTGGATTTCTGGATGCGCTTGCAGCGTGCCGAGAACAAGCTGCAGTTCATGCGCTGGGGCTGGATCGACCTGCTGGCAAGCGTGCCGGCTGGCGGCCTGCAGGCCGCCAAGCTGTTCCGCGCATTCCAGATCCTGCGCGTGCTGCGGGCGATCAAGTCGCTGCAGCTGATCTGGCGCATCCTGTTCCGCAACCGTGCCGAGGGCATCGTCGCCTCCGCTGCCACGGCGACCATGCTGCTGGTGGCGTTCGGCGCGATCACCATGCTGCTGGTCGAGGCCCCCAACCCGGAAAGCTCGATCAACACGCCGGAGGAGGCACTCTGGTGGGCCTTCGTCACGGTGACCACGGTCGGCTACGGCGACTTCTATCCCGTCACCAGCCTGGGCCGCATCGTCGCCGTCATGCTGATGGTGTCGGGGGTCGGCCTGTTCGGCAGCTTCGCCGCCTACATCGGCTCGCTGTTCGTGGCCGACAAGAGCGAGGAAGACAGCCGCGAACAGCAAGCCGACCGGGAGGTGATGAACCGGCTGCTGGTGCAGGTCGAGAGCCTGACCCGGGAAGTACAGAGCCTGCGCGCCCAGTTGCACGACACACCGGCACTGCGCGACCGGGAGCAGGAGCCGCACTGAGGCAACAGCCCCAGATGGCCTCCCTTGTGCTCGGCGCGGTCGTATAATCCGCGGCCTGCCTTACCCGGACAGTTGGAGTCCCCGGCCCTCATGCCCATCAACTACGCGCGCCGCCTGACCGACCGGCGCCGCTCGAAGCACAGCAACCGGCAGCTCGGCCTGTGCCTGGCCTTCGTCGCCGGCGCGGCCAATGCCGGCGGCTTTCTTGCCGTGCAGCAATACACCTCGCACATGACCGGCATCGTCTCCTCGATGGCGGACAACCTGGCACTGGGGGCGACCGACCTGGCGCTGGGCGGGCTCGGCGCATTGGTGTCCTTCGTCGTCGGGGCGATGTGCTCGACGATCATGATCAACTTCTCGCGCCGGCGCAGGCTGCACAGCCAGTACGCCCTGCCGCTGGCGCTGGAAGCGGCGCTGCTGCTGTGCTTCGGTGTGCTGGGCGCGCGGCTGATGGACGTGCAGGGCCTGTTCGTGCCGCTGACGGTGATGCTGCTGTGCTTCATCATGGGCTTGCAGAACGCCATCGTCACCAAGCTCTCCAACGCCGAAGTCCGTACCACGCACATCACCGGGATGGTCACCGACATCGGCATCGAGCTGGGCAAACTGCTCTATCTCAACCGCCAGCCCCGCAGCGGCCATGCGCAGGTACGCGCCGACCGCGAGCGCCTGCGCGTCAATGCCCTGCTGGTCTGCAGCTTCTTCCTCGGCGGCATCAGCGGCGCGCTGGGCTTCAAGCACTTCGGCTTCCTTTCCACGGTGCCGCTGGCCGCACTGCTGCTGGTGCTCGCTCTCGTGCCGATGTGGGACGACCTGCACCTGGGCTGGGCGCTATGGCGCAAGCGCCACTGAAACGCACTCGGGGCCGGCGGGTAGGCGCCGGCCCCGACGGCGGGCAGGCTCGCCGAGCGGGGCGAGATGGCCTTTACTGGCGGTCATAGCGTTGCGTATCGCTGCCGCCGTTGCGTAGCGGCAGCGCCTGTCGAGGAATCGTCGCCATGTCCCTCTCGCACAAGCAGTTCGTCGTCGCCCTCGACCAGGGCACCACCAGTTCCCGCGCCATCGTGCTGGACCGCAACGCCAACGTGGTGAGCGTCGCCCAGCGCGAGTTCGCGCAGATCTATCCGCAGCCGAGTTGGGTCGAGCACGACCCGATGGAAATATGGGCCACCCAGAGCGGGGTATTCGTCGAGGCGCTGGCGCAGGCCGATATCACCAACGACCAGGTGGCGGCGATCGGTATCACCAACCAGCGCGAAACCACCATCGTCTGGGACAAGGCCAGCGGCCGGCCGATCTACAACGCCATCGTCTGGCAGAGCCGGCAGAGCACGCCGATCTGCGACCAGCTCGAGCGTGACGGCCTGCAGGCGCACATCCGCAACACCACCGGCCTGGTGATCGACCCGTATTTCTCCGGCACCAAGATCAAGTGGATTCTCGATCACGTCGAGGGCAGCCGCGAACGCGCCCGCCGCGGCCAGTTGCTGTTCGGCACCGTGGACAGCTGGCTGATCTGGAGGATGACCCAGGGCAAGGCCCACGTCACCGACTACACCAACGCCTCGCGCACCCTGCTGTTCGACATCCACACGCTGGACTGGGACCCGCTCATGCTCGAGGCGCTGGACATCCCGCGGGCGATGCTGCCGCAGGTGCGGCCCTCGTCGGAAATCTACGGCCACGCCTATATCGCGTCCGGCCAGAGCACCGGGATTCCCATTGCCGGGATCGCCGGCGACCAGCAGGCCGCGCTGTTCGGACAGATGTGCGTCGAGCCGGGCCAGGCCAAGAACACCTACGGCACCGGTTGTTTCCTGCTGATGAACACCGGCACCCAGGCCGTGCGATCCGAGCACGGCCTGCTGACCACCCTCGCCTGCGGCCCGCGCGGCGAGGTCAACTATGCGCTGGAAGGCGCGATCTTCAATGGCGGCTCCACGGTGCAGTGGCTGCGCGACGAGCTGAAGGTCCTCAACGAGTCGCTGGATTCGGAGTACTTCGCCTGCAAGGTCGCGGACAGCAACGGCGTCTACCTGGTGCCGGCGTTCACCGGCCTCGGTGCGCCCTACTGGGACCCGCGCGCACGCGGCGCGCTGTTCGGCCTGACCCGTGGCGTGAAGGTGGAACACCTGATCCGCGCCGCACTGGAGTCCATCGCCTACCAGACCCGCGACGTGCTCGACGCCATGCAGCGCGATGCGGGCCAGTGCCTGCGCGCACTGCGCGTGGACGGCGGCGCGGTGGCCAACAATTTCCTCATGCAGTTCCAGGCCGACCTGCTCGGCACGCCGGTCGAGCGCCCGCAGATGAGGGAAACCACGGCCCTCGGCGCCGCCTATCTGGCAGGACTGGCGACCGGTTTCTGGAGCGATCTCGATGAGCTGCGCGGCACGTGCGCCATCGACCGCGTATTCGAGCCGGCCTGCAGCGACGAACGCCGCGACGCGCTCTACAAGGGCTGGCTGAAGGCGGTCGAGCGTACCCGGGGCTGGGCCGAGGACTAGTGCCCGCGCCGCTAGCGCAGTTGCCGGCTGATCCGCTCGACGCTGGCGGCGAGGCGCCGTTGCACGTCCTGCAGCTGCTCGCCATGTTGCAGCAGCGGCACGCAGAGGTTGAGCGCGGTCAGTACCAGCAGCTTGTCGCTGGTGGCGCTGGGAAACTGCCGCTGGCTCTGCGCCAGATGCTCCTGCAACAACGCGGCGGCATCCTGCAGCAGCGCGTCCTGGCTGTCCGTGGCCCTGAATGAGTAATCGCGCCCGAGAATCTTCAGGACACGGACATCAGCGTCCTTCATGCGGCGTGACTGGCGCCGGCGCGTTCGAGCAGTGCCTGCAGGCGAGCGAGCATCGCGCCCTGCTTCTCCTCCTGCTCGAGCGCGGCCAGTTGCAGGTTGTCGTTATCCTCGCGGGCCTGCTGCAGTTGCTGCTCGAGCAGCGCGCAGGTATCGCGCATGGACTGGTTCTGTTGCAGCAGGTCGGCGATGACGCGTTCCAGTTGAGCGAGGGTCGTTTCAAGCATGTGAGTATCCGGCTCCGGTGAAAAAGTGCGCGAGGATACCCAAAAGCACAGGCGCGCGGGGCCTTCATTGCGCCTCTGGCATGCTGCTCGCCAAGCCCGGCCGAGTGCGGTAGCCTCGGCGGCCTATCTGAAGAGGAGTGTTTCCCATGCTCGAGCTACCGCCCGCCACATCCTGGTTTCCACCGAAGCCAAGTGCAACGAACTGAAAGCCGCTATCGAAGGTGGCGCCGACTTCGCCCAGGTCGCCAAGGAGCATTCCAGCTGCCCGTCCAGCCGTGACGGCGGCAACCTCGGCTCCTTCGGCCCCGGCCAGATGGTCAGGGAATTCGACACGGTGGTGTTCAGCGCGCCGCTCAACGTCGTGCAGGGCCCGGTGAAGACCCAGTTCGGCTACCACCTGCTGGAAGTCACCAGCCGCGAAGACTGATCCCCCGCGTCCCCGCGTCCCCGCGCAACGACGCGGGGACGCCTTCGCTCGGCACTCGCACTTCGCCATATCGGGCCTATCCTGAACAGAGCACTGACGGGAGATAGCCATGTTCCAGGTAGCGCGAAGAGGCGAAAACCGCATCGACATCGATTTCTCCGGCAAGCTCGACAGCGACGCCATGCGCGCCGCGCTGGACGACCTGCTGTTCAAGTCCGAAGGCATCGAGCACGGCCGCATGCTCTATCGCATCGGCGAATTCGACCTGCCCACCCTGGGCGCGGTAGGCGTCGAGCTGTCACGCCTGCCCCAGCTGTTCCGCTTCATCCGCCGCTTCGACCGTTGCGCGGTCCTCAGCGACAAGGACTGGCTGCGCAAGGCCAGCGAGCTGGAGGGCGCAGTGATCCCCGGCCTGACGGTGAAGGCCTTCGACCTGCACCAGGAAGCCGACGCCAGCGCCTGGCTGGAGCGCAGCTGACGGACGGCGGCGTCCCTGCCACGGCCAAACGCTTCGCTCACTGCACCCAGGCCGGGTAGAAAGCGAGCGAGCCCGGGCTGCGGGCGGCGCGCACCTGCACGATGCCCGGTTGCGCGTACGGGGTCCCCGGCTGCCCGAGCGTATCGCCACGGAAGAAGAAGCGGCGGCCGTCGGCCAACGTCAGGAACAGGCCAAGCGCGCCATTTCCCGGCAAGGGCACCAGCACCATCCGGCCATCGCCGAACAGGTCGAGGCTCTCGGCGTAGCCCAGGTAAGGTTGCGCCGCGAAGCGCAACGGCTGCCACTTCACCGCATGCCGGAACTGGCTCGACAGCACCGCCGGCGGCGTGGCGGCGCGCAGGTAGCGCAGGCTCTCGGCCCCGGCGAGCACCGGCACCTCCGGATAGTCGGCCAGCCCCGAGGCATGTTCCCAGCGCGCACAGCCGAGCAGGATGCGATCGATCCCCAGGCCATCGCGCTCCAGTTGATCGCGCACCGCCCGTACCGGCCCATAGCGCTTGATCCGCCAGGGCATCTCGGCATCCCACTGCGCATCGATCTGCCGTCCCAGGCCGGTACCGAACAGCAACCGGTCACCCCGGTATTCGACCAGTACGGCGATGTGGTCGACCGGCGGTGGCAGCTGCCAGCCGCCATTGCGCCAGGTGTATTCGCCCTGGGTCAGGGTCTGCGCCGTCCTGACCAGGCTGAAGCGCAGCTCGTCGGCCGCCAGTACGCTGCCGGCGAAGCCGAGCAGCATCCAGGTGAAGATTCCGAGCACCTTCATGGCTCACCCTCCTCTGCCGGACCGGGAAAACCACGGCATGGACGTCTGCCGGTCCGGGGGACAGGCGCCTGCGGATAGCCATCAAGCGGACGGGCGTTCATCACAGCCCCGGCATGCCGATGTAGCCGGGTAGCGCGCGGATGCGGCCGAACCAGGCCTGCAACGCCGGGTAAGGCGCCAGGTCGATACCGCCCTCGGCGGCAAGCGCCACGCAGGGGTACACCGCGATATCGGCAATGGTCGGCGCCGTACCCTCGGCCAGCCAGGCGTGGCGGGCCAGGTGGCGCTCCAGCACTTTCAGCGCGCTCAGTGCGCGGGATTCCGCCAGCGCCTGGTCGACAGGCCGGCCGAACAGCTTGCCTAGCCGCGCCGTGGCCGGGCCGTGATGAATCTCGTTGGCGGCGAAGCTCAGCCAGCCGGCGATGCGCCCCTGGGTTTGCGCGTCCAGCGGAGACCAGGCGGAGTCGGCATAACGCCGCGCCAGGTAGACGAGGATCGCCTGGGAATCGCCCAGGCGAAACGCACCATCCTCCAGCGCCGGCACCTGACCGCGGGGATTGATCGCCAGGAACTGGGCCTGCTTGTGCTCGCCCTCGAACAGGTTCACCGGCACCAGCTCGACCGGCTGGTCGATCAGGCTCAGGAACAGGCGGATCTTGTAGCAGTTGCCGGATAGCGTCAGGTCGTACAGTTTCATTGCGTCGCCCTCGGGATTGATTGGCACGCCTGGATAATAGACAGACTTGTCTGTACACTTCAAGCACGAATACATCCAGGGGACCGCCGGTTGGAGGGAACGGGATCACTCCCGCATAATGGCCGCCCCGAGGAGGCATCTATGGCATCGAGCAAACGCGACCAGCTGATCGACACCGCCGAACAGCTGTTCTACCGCGAGGGTTACCATGCGACGGGCATCGACCGGATCCTGAACGAGTCCGGCGTGGCCAAAATGACGCTGTACAAGCACTTCAAGTCCAAGGACGAGCTGATCCTCGCCGTGCTGGAAACGCGCCAGCGGGCGATGCTCGAGCGCCTGCGCCAGCGCGCAGCCAGGCTGCCGCCACGCGAAGCGCTGCTGGGGATGTTCGACGGCTTGCACAGCATGATCGGCAGCGGGACCTTCTGTGGCTGCCTGTTCATCAACGCCGCGGCCGAATACCAGGCGCATGACCACCCGATCCACCGCAGTTCGGCCGCCTACAAGGGCCAATTGCAGGCCTACCTGCGCGAGCTGCTGGAACGCCTGCAGGCACCGCAGCCGCAGCAGCTGGCGCGGCAACTGCAATATCTGCTCGAAGGGGCGATGAGCATGGCGCACATCGAAGGCCCCGGCGAGCAGGCGCTGGATGCCAAGGCCGCCGCCGAAGTGCTGCTCGAAGCCGCCGGCATCTGAGCGGACCCGGCCGACAGTCGGATCACGCCCACCCGCAGCGGCTCACTCCCCTTCCCGGACCCTGAACCAGGCGGCATACAGCGCCGGCAGGAACAGCAAAGTCAGTGCCGTGGCGACGATCAGCCCGCCCATGATCGCCACCGCCATCGGGCCGAAGAAGATGCTGCGCGACAGCGGGATCATCGCCAGCACCGAGGCCAGCGCGGTGAGCACGATGGGCCGGAAGCGCCGCACGGTGGCGTCGACGATGGCGCGGAAGCGCTCATGGCCGGCACCAATGTCCTGCTCGATCTGGTCGACCAAGATCACCGAGTTGCGCATGATCATCCCCGATAGCGCGATGGTGCCGAGCATGGCGACGAAGCCGAACGGCTGGCCGAGCATCAGCAGGAACAGGGTGACGCCGATGATGCCCAGCGGCGCGGTCAGGAACACCATGGCCGAGCGCGAGAAGCTCTTGAGCTGCACCATCAGCAGCGTCATCACCACGATGACGAACAGCGGCAGCCCGGCGTTCACCGAGCGCTGCCCGCGCTCGGAGTCCTCGACGGTGCCACCGACCTCCAGCAGGTAGCCGCCGGGCAGTTGCGCCCGGATGTCGCCCAGGGTCGGCTCGATCTGCCGGACCAGCGATGCCGGCTGCTGATCGCCATAGACATCCGCGCGCACGGTCACCGTCGGCAGGCGGTTGCGGTGCCAGATCACGCCCTCCTCGAAGCCGTACTCCAGCGTCGCCACCTGCGACAGCGGCACGCTGCGCCCGCTGTCGGTGGGTATCGCCAGGCTCGGCAGCATGGACAGCTCCAGGCGCTCGCGCTCGGTGCCGCGCAGGAGGATCTCGATCAGCTCGTTGTCCTCGCGGAACTGGCTGACGCTGCTGCCGGTGAAGGTACGCCGCAGGAAGCCCGACAGCGCAGCCGTGCTCACTCCCAGCGCCCGTGCGCGATCCTGGTCGACGTCGAGCCAGACCACCTTGCTCGGCTCCTGCCAGTCCAGGTGCACGTTGGCCACATAGGGGTTTTCGCTCACCTTGGCCGCCACCTGGCGGGCCAGGCCGCGCACCACGTCGATATGCTCGCCGGTGACCCGGAACTGCACCGGATAGCCCACCGGCGGGCCGTTCTCGAGGCGGGTCACACGGCCGCGCAGGCTGCTGAAGTCCTCGCGCAGGCGCTCGATCAGCCAGCGGCGCAGCTCTTCGCGCGCTCGATGCTCTCGGCCAGCACGACGAACTGGGCGAAGCTGGTGGCGGGCAGTTGCTGGTCCAGCGGCAAATAGAAGCGCGGAGAACCGGTGCCGACATAGGCGACGTAGTTGTCGATGCCGACGCGCTCCTTGAGCATTCCCTCCAGGCGCAGCACCTCGGCTTCGGTGGCCTTCAGCGATGCGCCCTCGGCCAGCTTGAGATCCACCATCAGCTCCAGACGGCCGGAGGCCGGGAAGAACTGCTGCGGCACCAGGCGGAACAACATCACCGCGGCGACGAACGCCGCCAGGGTCAGCACGATGACGGTCTTGCGGTGGCGCACGCAGAACGTCACCACATGGCGCACACGCTGATAGAAGGCCGTGGAATACGGATCGTGGCCCTCGCTGCTGCCGCCGTATTTCTGCGCGGCGCGCTTGGCCATATCCGGCAGCAGTTTCTCGCCGAGCAACGGCACGAACATCACTGCGGCGACCCAGGAGGCGATCAGCGAGATGGTCACCACCTGGAAGATCGAGCGGGTGTACTCGCCGGTACTGGAGTTGGCGGTGGCGATCGGCAGGAAGCCGGCGGCGGTGATCAGGGTGCCGGTGAGCATCGGGAAGGCCGTGCTGGTCCAGGCGAAGCTGGCGGCCTTGAGCCGGTCGTAGCCCTGCTCCATCTTGATCGCCATCATCTCCACGGCGATGATCGCGTCGTCCACCAACAGCCCCAGCGCCAGCACCAGGCGCCGAGGGAAATCTTGTGCAGGCCGATGTCCAGGTAGTTCATCACCGCGAAGGTCATCGCCAGCACCAGCGGTATCGACAACGCCACCACCAGCCCAGTGCGCACGCCGAGCGAGAAGAAGCTGACCAGCAGCACGATCGCCAGCGCCTCGACCAGCACCCGGACGAACTCGCCGACGCTGCTCTTCACCGCGGCCGGCTGGTCGGACACCTTGCGCAGCTGCATGCCGGCCGGCAGGTCCTGCTGCAGGCGGGCGAACTCCTGCTGCAGCGCCTCGCCGAGCAGCAGGATGTCGCCGCCGCTCTTCATCGATACCGCCAGGCCCAGCGCCGGCTCGCCCATGAAGCGCATGCGCGGCGCCGGCGGGTCGTTGAAGCCGCGATGGACCTCGGCGACGTCGCCGATGCGGAAGGTGCGCCCGGCGACGCGAATGGGGAAGTCGCGAATCTGCTCGACGGTCTCGAAACTGCCGCTGACGCGCAGTTGCACGCGGTCGCTGACGGTCTCGACGAAGCCCGCGGCGGTTACCGCGTTCTGCGCTTCCAGCGCCTGGCGCACGGCCTCCAGCGGCACGCCGAGGGTGGCCAGCTTGACGTTGGACAGCTCGATCCAGACCTTCTCGTCCTGCAGGCCGATCAGCTCGACCTTGCCGACGCTCTTCACTCGCTGCAACTGCAGCTGGATGCGGTCGGCATAGTCCTTGAGCACGGCGTAGTCGAAGCCCTCGCCGGTCAGTGCATAGATGTTGCCGAAGGTGGTGCCGAACTCGTCGTTGAAGAACGGCCCCTGGACGCCCGGCGGCAGGGTGTGGCGGATGTCGCCGATCTTCTTGCGGATCTGGTACCAGAGTTCGGGGATGTCCTTCGAGCGCAAGGCATCACGGGCCATGAAGGTGACATTGGATTCGCCCGGCCGCGAGAAGGAGACGATGCGCTCGTATTCGCCGGTCTCCATCAGCTTCTTCTCGATGCGCTCGGTGACCTGGCGCGACACTTCCTCGGCGGTAGCCCCGGCCATTGGGTCTGGATGACCATGGCCTTGAAGGTGAAGGGCGGGTCCTCGCTCTGCCCGAGCTTGCTGTACGACAGCGCGCCCACGACCGCCAGCAGCAGCATCAGGTAGACAACGATCTGCCGGTTGTGCAGCGCCCAGGCGGAAAGATTGAAGCGCATCGCGTTTACTCCTGGGCGGCCAGCTCGATGGGGCGATTGTCACGATCCACCGGGCGTACCGGCTGGTTCTCGTTGAGCATCTGCACCCCGGCGAGGACCACCCAGTCATCGGCCGCGAGCCCGTCGAGCACCGGCACCAGCCGCTCGCCGAACGCCCCGGTGCGCACCTCGACGCGCTCCACGGTGGAATCGGCCTTGAGCCGCCAGACATGCGCCTGGCCGCGCTCGGCGCTGATCGCCGACAGCGGCACCGCCAGCGGCACCTCGCCGTTGCGGCGAATGCTCACCAGTGCGCTCTGCCCCAACTCGGCCGCCACCTCCTGATCGCTGAAGGCCACCCGCGCCGAATAGGTGCGCGACTGCGCATCGGCGGCGGGCGACAGTTCGCGGATCTTGCCGGAATACTGCCGCCCCGGTTGCGACCACAGCTCGACCTCGACCTGCTGGCCGATGTGGTAGCGCTCCAGCGACTGCTCGGGCAGGTCGATGGCCACCTCGCGCTCGCCGTCGGCCGCCAGGATGAAGGCGGTCTGCCCGGCGGCGACCACCTGGCCGACCTCGATGCGGCGCTGGGTGACCAGCCCGTCACGGGTCGCGCGCAGCACCGCGTAGTCGACCTGGTTGCTGGCCACGTCGAACTCGGCGCGAGCCTGCTGCAGGCGCGCGGAGGCAGCCCGATAGGCATTGTCGGCACTGTCGAATTGCGACTGGCTGACCAGCTGCCGGCCCAGCAGCGCCCGGTAGCGATCGTATTCGGCCCTGGCCACGCGCAGGTTGGCTTCGGCGGCGGCCACCTGGGCGCGCATGCCGTCGAGCTGCAGGCGTACGTCCTGCGGATCGAGCCGCGCCAGTGGCTGGTCCTTGCGCACCCGGTCGCCGGCCTCGACCAGGCGCTCGACGACCTTGCCGCCGATGCGGAAAGCCAGTTCGGGCTCGTAACGCGCATGCACCTCGCCGGGGTAGCTCTCACGCGCCTCGCTGGCCGGTTGCGGATGCACCACCATGACCGGGCGTGGTGGCAACTGTTCGGGCGCGCCGTTGCCGCAGGCGGCCAGCAACAACGCACAACCGAAAGTACAGAGGATGGGCAGGGCATGTCGGGACACGATGAAGTCTCTCTGTCGCGGGGCGGGTTGGAATACTTATACTGCCGGGTATAGTAAAAATAGCGTACCAGCCAGTCCACTATTAAGTACCCATGATAGAGAATCATTCCACGACGCCCGGTCCCGGCCGCCCGAAAGACCCCGCCAAGCGCCAGGCGATCCTCAGTGCCGCCCAGGTGCTGTTCCTCAGCAACGGCTACGAGGGCAGCAGCATGGACGCCATCGCCACCGAAGCCGGCGTATCCAAACTGACGCTGTACAGCCATTTCAAGGACAAGGAAGCGCTATTCTGCGCCGCGGTGAAGGCGATCTGCGAGACCCGCCTGCCACGTCGGCTGTTCCAGCTGGAGGACGGCTGCCGGATCGAAGAGCTGCTGCTGGCCATCGGCCGCGCCTTCCTCGCCCTGGTCAACAGCCCGGAATCCATCGGCCTGCATCGGGTGATGGTGGCCATGGCCACCCAGAATCCAGCGCTGGTGCGGATGTTCTTCGACGCCGGGCCCCAACAGCTGCTGCTCGACCTGCAACAGCTGTTCACCCAGGCCGACGCGCGCGGTCTACTCGACATCGCTGAGCCGCTGCACGCGGCGGAACACTTCTGTTCGCTGGTCAAGGGCGTGCAGCATTTCCGGCTGCTGATCGGCTACACCGAGGCGCCGGATGACGAGGCCGCCGAACGCCACGTAGAGGACGCCGTACAGCTGTTTCTGCGTGCCTATGCCTTGAAAGCCTGAAGCTGGAAGCCTAAAAGCATCGCCCCGAGGTCGGGCCTCCCACGAAAGCAGCAGAGTGCACACCGAACCCTGTGTGGCGCGCTCTCGCGGCGATGCAGACCGAAGGACTGCCGAAGCTTGAAGCCAGACGCCAGACGCCAGACGCCAAGGCTCGCTAACATCGCTCTAGCTTCTAGCTTCTAGCTTCTTCTTCGGATAGATATCGTAGCGGCTGGACTTGCCTTCCAGGCCGTAGCCGGGCTTGCCGCCCTCGATGGCCGGCGCCTTGCGCGGGCGCTTGACCACCACCCGGTGGCTGGCCAGGCGCAGCGCGGCGGCCAGCAGCGCCGGGGCATCCAGGTCGTCGCCGACGAACGGGCGGAACAGGCGCATCTCCTTCTTCACCAGGGCACTCTTGTCACGGTGGGGGAACATCGGGTCGAGATAGATCACCTGCGGCGGCTCGCCCTGCCAGCGCTCCATCAGTTCGATGGCGTTGCCCTGAAGCAGCGTCATCCGAGCGGCGATCGCCGCCACGTCGCATCCCGACGCGCCCGCGTCAGGCCATCGTCCAGCAAGGCGGCGATCAGCGGCTGGCGTTCGATCAGCTGCACTTCGCAGCCCAGCGTGGCCAGCACGAAGGCGTCGCGGCCGAGCCCCGCGGTGGCGTCCAGCACCTGCGGGCGGACGCAGGGCTGGATGCCCACGGCCTTGGCGATCATCTGCCCGCTGCCGCCGCCAAACTGTCGCCGGTGCGCGGCGGCGCCTTCGACGAAGTCCACCCGTACCGGTCCGGGCGCCTGCGCCTCGAGCAACTGCAGTTGCAGGCCGCCCTCGCCGAGCTGCAACGCGAATTCGGCATCCTCGCCCTGCTCCGGCAACCCCAGGCGCCGGGCCCATTCGGCGGCCGCGATGGCGAATTGCGGGGCGAGCGGTTCGACCCGGACCTTGGGCTTGCTGGCAGACATGGACGACTCGGCGAGGCGGAAAACGGCGCATTGTGCCAGAGCGCGCGGACATTCGCCCCTGTCAGCGGCACATGCCGAAGCCACCCATGTCGACGTGGAAATGATCGTGATGGGCCGCGTTGTATTCCGGCCCGAGCGTGACGTTGAAGGCCGCGCAGGCGGCCTCGTGCACCTGGCGCAGGAAGCGCGCCTTGTCGCCGTCGCCCTTCCAGTCGCGGGCGACGGTGATGCGGGTACCGTCGCGCAGATGGAAACCGGCCAGGTCCAGCGCATTGGCGCTGGCATGCTGGCTGCGCCGGTTGCTGCGGGCGATATTGCGACAGGCGAAGCTGCCGAAGTGATCGACGCGCACCACCGGCTGGCTGAACACCGCCTGCGCCGCCGGCTGCAGGCCGTGGCGTTCGAACAGCGCATAGGCCGCCGCCAACGGGCAGGTGGCGAGGAAGGCGCCGTTGAAGCGCACGTCAGAACCCTGCACGCGCACGCTGTTCTCCACCGGGCAACCGGGTTCGGGCGTGCTGTCCGGCACGGCCGTGTAGCGCAGCGATGCGGTCGCCAGCACCTGCTCGCAGAGCTCACGATCATTCTGCAACCGGCGCAGCTTGAGCGAGGTGAGCAGGTTCGGCGGCTCGCGGATGTCCAGCGGCGCCCAGGGATTCCAGCGCGGCGGGATCTCGACGAGCTGCTGCCGCACTGCCAGGGCGAAACCCGCCAGCAGCACCAGCACGAGCAGGATGAATCGGCCGAAGGTCATGCTCTATGGGCAACGGCGGAGCGCCGAAGTTGGACGCGAAGTGTTACCAGGCTGGTCGGCCGGCCAGAAAGCGTTGCTTAGGGGCTGTTCCCGTTTCATCGCGAACCACGCTGCAGCGAGTCTTCTGCTAGGAGCGAGCCATGCTCGCGAACCCGGCCCCGCGAACTATCGCGGGCAGAAGCCTCCGCGCTAATCCCCCAGCAGCGAGAGCTGTGACGCGCTCTGCAGCGGACGCAAGGGCGGCAGCCCCGGCAGGCGCTCGGCGAGTTGCGCATGGAAGCGCTGGGCCAGCTCCGGCGCGCGGTGGTTGTCCGGCGTATGCAGGTAGACGTGCGGCGCCTTGCCGGCCTCGATCCAGCCGGCGACCTTGTCCAGCCAGGGCGCCATGAACGGATCGTTCGCCTCCAGCTGCGGATGGCCGATGAAACGCAGCTGCGGCGAGTCGCTGAAGGCCGCCGGGCGCACCGGCAACCGCGGCTTCTTGCTCTGCGCATGCAGCAGTGCCGGATCGCGCGCGCGGCAGCTGAACAGTGCCCGCGAATCCAGGCAGATGCGTTCGACGCCGCGATCGAGCAGCAGGCGGTTCAGCGCCCGCTCGCCTTCGCCCTTGTCGAAGAACCCCGGGTGTCGCACCTCCACCGCCAGCGGCGCGCCGAAGCCGTCGATCAGCCCGGCCAGCTCGCCGAGGCGCGTCGGCCCGACGCTGGCCGGCAGCTGCAGCCAGAACGGCGTGACCCGCTGGCCCAGCGGCGCCAGCAGTTTGCGAAAGGCCAGCGCCAGCTCCAGCGCGGCATATAGGTCATCGGCCTGGCTGATTTCCCGCGGCAGCTTGGCGCAGAAGCGAAAGCCCTCGGGCATCTGGCTCGCCCAGCGCTGGATCTTCTCCGCCGAGGGCCAGGCATAGAGCGTGGTGTTGCCCTCGACGCTGTTGAACATCGCGCAGTACTGCGCCAGGAAGTGCGTGGAAGGCGTTCCCGGCGGGTACAACGAACCCAGCCAGGCGCTTTCGTTCCAGGAAGGACAACCGAGGAAGTACGGAATGCTCACCGGGCCGACCGGCCTCAGGCGTAGAGATCGAGGCCGAGCACCTCGTTGGCATCGAGATCGGCGCTGAAGCTCGCGGTGGTGGTGTAGCTGGCCAGCGCCTGGGCGACATGGTTGGGCAGCGAGCGCTCGGGCCGGGCATCGTCATAGCGGAACGCGGCGTAGCGCTCGACCAGGGCGCTCTCGTTGACCCGCTGCTGCGGACGTTCGGCCTGCGGCTGGTAGTCCTGCCCATCGCGACTGTCTATCCCGCGCTGGGCCTGGGCCACGCGCTGGCTTTCGCCATAGCCGTCCGCCGCCCTGCCGGTACGGGCGGAGCGATCGGTGGTATAGGGAATCGGATAGGAGCCTTCGACGCGCATCTTGTTACTCGTTCAGGAGCCTGGCGACTCTAACGGCCGCCCGGAGCTTTGGCAACGGCTAGCCTCATTCGATCCCTTTTTTCGGCGTGGCGACGTTGTCGCGCAGATACACCGGCTGGGCCTGGTCGGCTTCCAGCGCTTCGCCGCGCAGCCAGGCGAACGTTGCCAGCCGCAGCAGGTCCTCGGCATGCGGCAGCATACCGGCGTCCGCACCCTTTACGCTCAGCGGAATCCGCTCGGCATAGCCCCAGCCGGTACCGGCACCGAACCATTCGCCGTCGGCACCCCGCGGCAGGCCGGCCTGCTCGGGCGGTAGTACCGCCTCGCTGCCGAGCAGCCGCATTTCGCCCTCATGCTCGCGGTAGCATCCCCAGTAGACCTCGTCCATGCGCGCATCGATGGCGGCCGCCACCTGCGTGGCGCCATGCTCGCGGCAGGCGCGCTGGGCGATGGTCGCCAGGGTGGAAACCGGCAATACCGGGCGCTGCAGCGCGAACGCCAGACCCTGCACCACGCCGACGGCGATCCGCACGCCGGTGAACGCGCCCGGCCCACGGCCGAAGGCGATGGCGTCCACCGCCGACAGCGCGATGCCCGCCTCGCCGATCAGGGTCTGGATCATCGGCAGCAGACGCTGGGCATGCAGGCGCGGGATGACCTCGTAGTGGCTCAGCACCCTGCCGTCATGCAGCAGGGCGACGGAGCAGGCTTCGGTGGCGGTATCCAGGGCCAGCAGAGTGGTCATCGGGTCGTTCCGGGTCGGTCAAAAGGCGCAGATTCTAGCGTATTCGAGGCGGCGGGTTCGATGTTGCATGGGGCCGAGGCAGGCGAACCTGAAGCCTGAAGCTTGAAAGCATCGCCGCGAAGGCGCGCCCACAAGGTCCGGTATGCGCTCGCTGCTTTTGTGGGAGGCCCGACCCCGGGGCGATGCGGGCCGCAGGCCTGCCAAAAAGCCGAAGTCTGAAGATTGCCGGCCCGCCCTGCCCAGCGCCTCCCGAATAAAAAAGGCTATGTCCCACTTGTGCGTTGCATGGGCGCCGTACGCCGTACGGTTGGGTTGAGGAGCGCAGCGACGAAGCCCAACAGGTTCGTGCCGGTCCCCGTTGGGCTTCGCTGCGCTCAGCGCCAATCTACCCGCGAGCGCTCGATCGCTCGAACATCGGCTGCTGCAAGAAATCCGAGCCAGACACTTCCGGCAAGACCCTGCAACACCTAACGGGGACATAGCCATAAAAAATGCCCGTATCCTGCGATACGGGCATTTCTGCGGGGCTGCGCGGTATCGATCAGCTCAGCGCGGCGAACACCTTGGCGGTGATCTCTTCCACCGAACCGACGCCCTCGATACGGCTGTACTTCGGCGTGCCTTCGGCAGCCGCGAGGCTCTGGTAGAAGTCCACCAGCGGCTTGGTCTGCGAATGGTAGACGGCCAGGCGACGACGCACGGTCTCTTCCTTGTCGTCCTCGCGCTGGATCAGTTCCTCGCCGGTCTCGTCGTCCTTACCGGCGACGCGCGGCGGGTTGTGCTCGGTGTGATAGACGCGACCGGAAGCCGGATGCACGCGACGACCGGCGATACGGCCGACGATTTCCTCGTCGTCGACGGCGATCTCGACCACGTGGTCGATGCGCACGTCGGCGTCCTTCAGGGCTTCGGCCTGGGGAATGGTGCGCGGGAAGCCGTCGAAGAGGAAGCCATTGGCGCAATCGGGCTGGGCGATGCGCTCCTTGACCAGGTTGATGATCAGGTCATCGGACACCAGGCCGCCTGCATCCATCACGCTCTTGGCTTTCAGGCCCAGCTCGGTGCCGGCCTTGACCGCTGCGCGCAGCATGTCGCCAGTGGAGATCTGCGGAATACCGAATTTTTTGGTAATGAAGCCAGCCTGGGTACCTTTGCCGGCACCGGGCGCTCCCAGCAGAATCACACGCATGGATGAGTCCTCGAGTTTCTTGAATAGGGGGAATCCGCCAGCGGGCCGATTGCGGCTCATCGCTGGCGAATCAAAAAATCTGGTTTGCCGCCATGCGACAAAAGGTTGAACACGATACACAGCGCACCGGGGCGGCACAAGCCGTCCCGGATGTGTCCGGTACTGCTCACGAAGCCTATGCCCCGGCGCCGCTCGCGATGGCCGGAGCGGCTGCCGCGCGCGGCGCGGATATTGTCGTGGCGCGCTCAGCCGGTATTGCGCAGGCCCGCCGCGATGCCCGCCACGCTGACCAGCAAGGCCTGTTCCAGAGGGCTCTCCGGCGGGCCCTGGCGCTGCCTGGAGCGCGCCAGCAGCTCGATCTGCATCAGATGCAGCGGATCGAGATAGGTGTTGCGCAGGCTGAAGGCTTCCTGGGTGTGCGGGCTGTGGTCCAGCAGGTCGATCTGCCCGGTCAGCGCCAGCACGGCGCCGACCACCTGCGACAATCGGTCACGCAGATCACTGCCCAGCGCCAGCAGTTGCGACTGCACCAGGCGCTCGTCGTAACGCCGGGCAATGTCGGCATCGGCCTTGGCCAGCACCATTTCCAGCATGTCGATGCGCGTGGAGAAGAACGGCCAGTGCGCGCGCATCGTCGCCAGCCGTTCGCCCTCGCCGCGCGCCAGCGCGCATTGCAGGGCCTGTTCCCAGCCCAGCCAGGCCGGCAGCATCAGCCGCGTCTGGGTCCAGGCGAAGATCCAGGGAATCGCCCGCAGGCTTTCCACCCCACCCTCGCGGCGCTTGGCGGGCCGGCTGCCCAGCGGTAGCCGGCCCAGCTCGAGTTCGGGGGTCGCCTGGCGGAAATACTCGACGAACTGCGGGTGCTCACGCACCACGCCCCGGTACGCCGCCACGCCATCGGCGGCGAGCCGGTCCATGGTCTCGCGCCAGTCCGGCTCGGGCATCGGCGGCGGCAGCAGCGTCGCCTCGAGCACGGCGGCCAGGTAGAGGTTGAGGTTCTGTTCGGCGATGTCCGGCAGGCCGAACTTGAAGCGGATCATCTCGCCCTGCTCGGTGGTGCGGAAACGCCCCGCCACCGACCCCGGCGGCTGCGAGAGAATGGCCGCGTGGGCCGGGCCGCCGCCACGCCCCACGGTGCCGCCGCGGCCATGGAACAGCAGCAACTCGACGCCATGTGCGCGGCACACCTCCACCAGGCGCTCCTGGGCGCGGTACTGGGCCCAGGCGGCGGCCGTGGTGCCGGCATCCTTGGCCGAGTCGGAGTAGCCGATCATCACTTCCTGCGGACCTTGCAGGCGCTGGCGATAGCCCGGCAGCGCGAGCAGGCGCTCGATGGTCGGCGCCGCGTTGTTGAGATCGTCGAGGGTCTCGAACAGTGGCACCACGCGCATCGGCCGCTGCAGGCCAGCCTCCTTGAGCAGCAATTGCACGGCGAGCACATCGGATGCGGCATGGGCCATGGAGATGACGTAGGAGCCCAGCGAAGCGGCAGGCGCCTCGGCGATCACCGCGCAGGTGGCGAGCACCTCGGCGGTGTCGGCCGAAGGCTGGTAATGCATGGGCAGCAACGGCCGACGGCTGTTCAGCTCGTGCTGGAGGAAGTCCAGCCGGCGCTGCTCGTCCCACTGCTGGTAATCGCCGAGGCCGAGGTAGTCGGTGATTTCCGCCAGCGCAGCGGCGTGTCGCGCGGCATCCTGGCGAATGTCGAGGCGCACCAGGAACAGCCCGAACACCGCCAGCCGGCGCAGGCAATCGAGCAGCGCGCCATCGGCGATCACGTCCATGCCGCAGGCATGCAGCGAGCGGTAGCAAAGCTCCAGCGGCCGGCGCAGCTCTTCGCACTCCTGCAGCACTTCGGCCGGCGCCGGCTGGCCGTGCTCGATGGCCGCGCGCGCCCAGTCGCGGGTGGCGCGCAGGCGGTTGCGCAAGGGCTTGAGCAGGACCCGATAGGGTTCGGCCGACGCGCCGGTCTGCTGCAGCAGCTCGTCGCTGGCGGCGCTCATCGACAAGGCGGTGATCAGCCTTCGATCTCCCGGAGATAGAGCTCGGCCGCCACCTGGCGCGCCGTCAGCAGCACCTCGCGGGACACCATGGCGGTGACGTTCGGGTTGCCATCGCGATCACCGCCCATCCAGGAGGCGAAGCGGATCGGCGCGGCCTCCAGCGGCAGGTGCAGGCCGGTCGCGCGCGCGAGCGTCGCATCCGCCTGGCGCAACACGTTGGGCACGGCTCGCCACAGCGAGTTCTCGATGGCGGCAAAGCCCCACTTGGCCTCTTCCACCGGGGTCGGGCGGTTGCGGCGGATTTCCTCGGTGTGCCAGACCTCGGCGATCAGCCGCTGCAGCTGCAGCTCGATGCCGGCACGCTCGGCCGCCGACAGGTCGGTATGGTCGCGCGCCGCCAACTGCTCGGCGATGGCGTCGTACTTCTGGATCAGGGTGCGCCGGGAAACCTCGGTGGGGTGGGCGGTCAGGACCAGCTCGATTTCCAGCCGGCCGACCTGGCGCGCCAGGAATTCTTCGTCGTGCCCGGCGGCCTTGAGGCGCTCGAGCAGGTCGGGAAGCACGCCGGCCTCGAACGGCGCGGCCTCCCCGGCACCGCGGCGGCGAACCTGATGGTACTGCTCGGCGATGTTGGCCAGGTTGAGGAACTGGTTGAACGCACGGGTCATCGGCAGCAGTTCGTGCTCGTCGAGGCTGTCCAGCGTCTCGGCCAGCAGTTGCGCGCCCTCCTCGGACCCGCGCCGCGCCGCCTTGGCACCCTTGCGGATGCGTTCGATCTTGTCGAAGAACAGATCGCCGTGCTGCGCACGGATGGTGTTGCCGAGCAGTTCCCCCAGCAGGTGTACGTTGTCGCGCAGGCGCGCATCGATGATTTTCGCCATGACCCTGTTCCTTCCGCCAGTGCTGCCGAGCAGGCGTCGCGAGCGGTGGCGCAGCGTGCCCCGGCCGCCCCGCGGACATCCCGACCAAGCGCGCCGCTGGGAAAAGAATCCTGAACGGCTACGCTGAAATTACCTCCAACCAGAGTGCCCACCGCGCTCGGCCATGACAAGGCGTCATTGGCGGCGGCGCACAACGCCAGGACGCGGCGGGCTTTTCCTGTCATCTGCGCTCGTTACCGCGAGCAGAGGAGCGATCATGAGAATTTCCGAGCTTGTCAGCCACTGGGAACGGGACGCCAAGGGCCGTATGAGCCAGACCCGCTATACCATCCCGCTCGATGTCGAGAGCGCGGCACGCCTGGCCGCACTGGCCGAGATGTACCCCAAGCGCAGCACCGAGGCGCTGCTCGGCGAGCTGGTCGGCGCCGCACTCGAAGCCGTCGAGACCAGCCTGCCCTATGTGCGCGGCACGCAGGTGATCGCCACCGACGAGCAAGGCGATCCGATCTACGAGGACGTTGGCCCGACGCCACGCTTTCTCGAACTGTCGCGCCAGCATCTGCAGCGGATGCTCGACGAGCAGAAGGCCCCCACCACGGCCTGAGCGGTACGATCGAGCCGGCGGATAGCGCTCGCGCATCCGGACCGGCCGGTAGCGCGGCAACGGCACAGGCCGTTTTCCTCTCCTGCAATACGGGCTGAAACCTCCCCACCAGCCCCGGCGGCCACCCGCGGCTGCCCGTCATTTCCCGGTCGCAGGCTCTAGCGCGGCAATTTCGACTGAACGATTGGCGCCGTTCGTCCT
Source organism: Pseudomonas sp. BAY1663 (assembly GCF_000582595.1). Taxonomy (NCBI): domain Bacteria; kingdom Pseudomonadati; phylum Pseudomonadota; class Gammaproteobacteria; order Pseudomonadales; family Pseudomonadaceae; genus Pseudomonas; species Pseudomonas sp. BAY1663. The sequence continues at coordinate 17,774 of NZ_AZSV01000031.1, read as the reverse complement.
CACAAAAATATGTCCCTTGACAGCGCGCTTGTGCAGCACTGCCTGCCCCGGGACGCCATTGGTATCCGTCAGTCAGATTCGTACTGGAGAGTGACCATGAACAAAGCTGTCGAAACGCCCGCATCCAGACTTCAGCTGCCCAAGCTGGCGGCCGTTGCACTTGGCGGCCTGTTGCTGAGCGCCTGCGCCGGCAACCCGCCGAAGGAGCAGTTCGCCGTGACCGAGTCGGCCGTGCGCAGTGCCGTCAGTGCCGGCGGTACGGAATATGCCGCAGTGGAAATGCGCGCCGCGCAAGAAAAGTGGAAGCAGGCCGAGCTGGCCATGCAGAAGGAAAACTACGACGAGGCCCGCAGGCTGGCCGAACAGGCCGAGTGGGACGCCCGCGTTGCCGAGCGCAAGGCCGAGGCGGCCAAGGCCCAGAAGGCCGTCCAGGACGCCCAGGAGGGCGTCCGCGAACTGCGCGAAGAAGGCATGCGCAGCGTCCGGTGAGCCCGCCCAGACCGTCGTTCCAACATTGCCAAAGGATGATTCCGTCATGCACAAGCTCGTAACCTTCCCCACCCTGCTGGCCCTGAGTATCGGCCTGGTGGCCTGCGCATCCCAACCCAACCCCAATCTCGAGGAGGCGCGCAGCAGCTTCTCGGCGCTGCAGAGCGACGCCCGCTCCAGCCAGCTCGCGGCCCTGGAAACCCAGGATGCCAGCAACATGCTGGACAAGGCCAACAAGGCCTATCTGGACGACGCCGACGAAGAGACGGTGGACCAGCTGGCCTACCTGACCAAGCGCCGCATCGAACTGGCCGAACAGACCATCGCCCTGCGCACGGCCGAACAGGATCTGAACAAGGCCTCCGCCCAGCGCGCCGAGGCACGCCTGGAAGCCCGTGACGCACAGATTCGCAAGCTGCAGGAGGAGATGCAGGCCAAGCAGACCGAGCGCGGCACGCTGGTGACCTTCGGCGACGTGCTGTTCGATTACGACCGTGCCGAGCTCAAGCCCGGCGGTATGCGCAGCATGCAGACGCTCGCCGACTTCCTCAACGAGAACGCCGAGCGCAAGGTGATCGTCGAGGGCTACACCGACAGCACCGGCTCGGCCGACTACAACCAGCGCCTCTCCGAGCGCCGCGCCGATGCCGTGCGCATGGCGCTGATCAAGATGGGCGTGGACCCGGCGCGTATCGTCGCCCAGGGCTATGGCAAGGAATATCCGGTAGCCAGCAATGCCACCTCGTCGGGGCGGGCGATGAACCGCCGGGTGGAAGTCACCATCTCGGACGATAACAAGCCGGTGGCACCGCGCTCGTCGATGCGCTAGCAGGCTGCATCGAGGCAAGTGGCGGGCATGCAGGGCCTTCACGCAGCGGCGGCCCTGCATGCCCGCCACCTCGCCCATAGGTCATCCCCGTCCACCACGGGCTGGGTGCCGCCCGAAGTGATAATGGCAATCTGCCATAAAATGCATCGACAAGGGCGCCTGTGATAGCGAAATACAATGAATACGCTTTTGTAACTTTTAGCTAAGTTTAATGTGCACAATCCAGGGAAAGGATCAAAGCCATGCGACTCAACATGCCTGTCACCCAGCAGGAGCGTCGTTTCCCCGCTGATGTACGCCTCATCACCGTTACCGATACCCGCGGCATCATCACCTACTGCAACGACGAGTTCGTCGAGGTCAGTGGTTTCGAGCGTGCCCAACTGGTAGGCAGCCCGCACAACATCGTGCGCCACCCGGACATGCCGGCAGCGGTATTCGCCCAGATGTGGCGCTACCTCAAGGACGGCAAACCCTGGATGGGCATCGTCAAGAACCGCTGTCGCAACGGCGACTTCTACTGGGTCGATGCCTATGTGACACCGATCTTCGTCGATGGTCGCATCAGCGGTTACGAGTCGGTGCGCGTGATGCCGCAGAGCGAGCAGGTGCATCGCGCCAGCCAGCTCTATGCGCAGCTCCTCGCGGGCCCCGCGAAGGGCGCCTCGGTGCAGCCCGTATGGCGCACGGCAGCGCTCTATACCTGGCCTGCCGTGGCCGCGCTGCTGGCCCTGGCAGCCTACCGCTACGCCTCACCCCTGGCCGGATTCGGCTGCGCCCTGGCAGCGCTGCCGATCCTGCAGGGCTGGAACGCCTGGCGCCAGGCGCAGCAATTGCGGCAGTTGCAGGCCCGGCTCGACGGCGCCTTCGACGACCCGCTCAGCGCCCGCGCCTATACCGCTGCCAGCGGCAGGCCGGCACGCCTGCAGATGAGCCTGCTCAGCGAACGCGCCCGGCTACGCACGCTACTGGGCCGCTTGAGCGACTTCGCCAGCCAGAGCATGGCGCTGGCCCAGCGTAGCGCCCGGCTGACCAACCAGTCGGAAACCTCCCTGCAGGAGCAACGAAAGGAAGCGGACATGACCGCGACCGCGATCCACGAAATGGCCGCATCGATCGCCGAGGTGACGCGCCATATCCAGCGCACTGCCGATGAAGCCAGCCGGATCAGGCACTGGCCGATAGCGGCTCGACGGAAGCCGGCAGGACCCGCGAGGTGATCGAACGGTTGGCGCACAGCGTGGCGGGCATCAGCGCCTCGGTGGAAGAACTGGCGCAGGACACCCAGACCATCCAGCAGGCCGCCGACATGATCCGCGCGATCGCCGAGCAGACCAACCTGTTGGCCCTGAACGCCGCCATCGAGGCGGCGCGGGCCGGCGAACAAGGCCGCGGCTTCGCCGTGGTGGCGGACGAGGTACGGGCGCTGGCCTCGAAGACGCGCGATTCCACCGCGACCATCCAGGGCATCATCGAGACGCTGCAGGCGCGAGCGGCGAATGCGGTGGAGATTGCCCGCAGCGGTACGCTGGAAGCCGAGGACGGCGTGCGCCAGGTCGTCAGCACCCAACAGGCACTGCAGCATGTCGGCGATGCCATCGAACTGATCCACGGCATGAGCCAGCAGATGGCTGCCGCGTCCGAACAACAGGCTCATGTGGCCGAGGACATCTCCCGGCAGATCACCCGCATCGCCGACGCCTCCGATGTCAACGCCGGGCTGGCCGAGGAATCCGCCCAGGCCGGCAGCGAACTGGACCAGACCGCGCGTGCCATGCATGCGCTGGTGGAGCGCTTCAGTGGCCAGCAGGCCCGCCAGGCGGAGCAGAGAAGCACAACGGCATGAGTCGCGCGCCTACTCGGGGCGACGCACCGTACCGTTATTGCAAGAGGCCGGCCGGCGCGCGCTCTTCCATGCAGCGTACGGCCCGCTTCTTGTTATCCACCAGCACGCCGGAAAGCCCCTTCTGCTGGGTGTCGAACAACACCACCACGCCATCGATGCACTGCGCGACCTGCTCGGCGGGCTTGAGCGAGACCCGGTAATCCTCGCCGGGGATGGTCTTGAGCATCGTGTAGTCGGCCAGCAGCAACGCATCCTCGGGCTTGGCGATGTGCGCGTAGCCGTAATAGCTCAGCACGGCGACGGTACCGATGATGCTGCCGATGGCGGTGAGGATCAGCGGAATGGGGTTGCGTTCGGACATGGACGATCTCGCCTGGGTAAAGAAGCGCATTGTGGCAAATTCGGGTCGCCTGGCGTAATGCTGTCCACTCGACGACTCAAGCTGGATGCCGGATCAGATATAGGAGCGGGCCACGCCCGCAATTCGCGCGCATGGCGCGCTCCTACAAAGTACTCTCCGTGCTTATCTGAACAACTTCAGGTCGCCTGGCGGGAATTCAGTTGCCGCCGGCGCGGGTTTCCCCCCGTGCCTGGTAGGTCGCCTCGTAGACCCGCTCGGCCAGCCGCGAGAACGGCAGGCTCTGGATCCACACGCTGCCGGTGCCCTTGAGCGTCGTCAGCAGCAGTCCTTCGCCGCCGAACAGCATGCTCTTGAGGCCGCCCGCCAGCTGGATGTCGTAGTCGATGCCTGGGGTGAAGGCCACCAGGCAGCCGGTATCCAGGCGCAGGGTCTCGTCGTTCAGCTCCTTGCGGATCACCGCGCCGCCGGCATGCACGAAGGCCAGGCCATCGCCCTCCAGGTGCTGCAGGATGAAGCCCTCGCCGCCGAAGAAACCGGCGCCGATGCGCTTGCTGAAACTGATGCCGATGCGCGTGCCGTAGGCCGCGCAGAGAAAGGCGTCCTTCTGGCAGATCAGCTGGCCGCCCAGCGCCGCGAGATCCACCGGCACCACCGTGCCGGGATACGGCGCGGCGAAAGCGACCCGCGCCCGGCCCCGGCCCTGATTGCTGAAGTGGGTGAGGAACAGCGACTCGCCGGTGATCATCCGCTTGCCCATGCCCCACAGCTTGCCGAGCACCCCGCTCGCCGAGCCATCGCCCATGCGCGCCTCGAAACGCACGCCGTCGGTCATGTAGTTCATCGCCCCGGCCTCGGCGATCACCGTCTCGCCCGGGTCGAGGATGATCTCCACGCTCTGCGCGGACTGGCCGAGGATTTCGTACTCGAGTTGATGGCTGGGCATCGGCAACTCCTGATCCTGTGATTGCAGCGCGACGAGGACGGCTGCGGCCTGCCCTCGCTTACTTGCGCCCGAGAATGCGCAGGATACGCAGGAACAGGTTGATGATGTCCATATAGAGCGCGGCGGCGCTGTCGATGGCATTGTCCAGGGTCTTGGGAATCTGGTTCGCCCGCCCCCAGTCGACGCCGACATAGCCACAGAAGATCAGCACCACGATCCAGTCGATCACACCGTGGTGGATGCCGAGGATGAACAGCTCGACCAGTTCGACCACGATCACCAGCAGCAGCGCCACCGTCAGCGCACTGGCGATACTGGCGAAAAAGCGCGGGAACAGCGTGCCGAGCAGCATCATGCCCAGGGTTACCAGCGCGGTGATGCGGATGGCCTCGTGCACCAGCGCAGTGTCGTAGCGGCTCACCACCAGGTTGACGATCAGCCCGAACGGCACCACCACCAGGTTGTAGCCGAGGAAACTCACCCAGGGCTTGTTCGAGCTATGGAACAGCCAGGCGCCGGCCAGGCAACTGGCGAAGTAGCCGCCGAAGAACAGCCAGGGATGGATGCTGCGAATGGACTCGACCGGGATGTTGCCGACCATCCACCAGTTGACCCAGAAACCCCAGCACAGGGTCAGGCCAATGACAAGATTGTAGGCAGCCGCCGAGAGGGTGCGCTCCAGCGGGCTGGACCGGCGGGCGAAGACGGAGTTTTCCATGGCGTTACGCTTCCTTGCGTGATGGTTGATTCGTGGTCTGCGCCGGGTCGGCTCAGAGGATGTTGGCGTAGTCGGCTTCGATGCGATCCAGGCTCAGATGGTTGAGGAAGTTGGAGAAGCACATCCAGGCCGACAACGCGTTGAGGTCCTGGAACTGCTGCGGCAGGTACTTGGGCGGCACCACCATGCCCTCGTCCACCAGCTGGCGCAGGGTGCGCATGTCCTCCAGCGTGGTCTTGCCGCAGAACAGCAGCGGAATCTGCTCCAGCTGCCCTTTGCGCACGGCGAGCTGGATGTAGTTGTAGATCATGATGAAGCCCTTCAGGTAGGACAGGTCCTTGGTGAAGGGCAGGCCATCGGGCGTCGAGCCGCGGAACACGCGGCTGGCGTTGCTGTAGCAATCGTCGGCGGCGTAGCCCTGCTCGCGGAAGAAGGCGAAGACCTCGAGGAAGTCGGCGCCCTCCTCGGCCATGTGGATGGCGCGGGTGCGGTTGGTCAGCTTGCGCAGGCGCGTCGGATAGGAGGCGAAGGCGATCACTTCCATCAGGATCGCCAGGCCTTCCTGGGTCACGGTGGACGACGGCGGGCCCTTGGCGAGGAAGGTGCAGATCGGCTGGTTCTGCCCGTTGAGCGTGGTGCCGACGTGCACCAGCCCTTCGTGCACTTCCAGCGCACGCACGTCACGTTCGTTGAACAGCGCGTCGCTGCGGATCTTGATGTAGTCGGCGCCGGCCGCCGCATCGGCGAGGATGCCGTCGGACTCGAAGACGCGGATCACCCCCTCGCCTTCGCCGAACACCACATCCAGGCGCTTCTGCAGCAGCTCGACGGCCTGCGGCGCGGTGAGGTTCTTCGGCTCGTCGCGCAGGTCGCCGCGATCGGCAATGTTGTTCAGGTAGTCGGAGAGCATCAGGCCGAGGTCGGCCAGGGTCGGGTCGCCAGCGTGGAAGGCATCGGACGCCGCGCCGTAGAGCTCCTGAGAGATCATGCCGAAGTCCGGCGTGCCGCGCGCCTCGAGCATGCGGATGACCATGCGGTATTCCTTGCACATGCGCCGCATGATCTGCCCGACCGGGTTGAACTGGCCGAGCTGGCGGGTGATATCGCGTTCGATGTCCTGGAATTCCTGCTTCTTCGCGCTGGGGTCGAAGGCCAGCGGGCGGCCCTCGTAGTAGCTGCGATCGACCTGCGGCAGCTTGCGTCCCTTCGCTTCGAGGAAGCCCTGGCGGATGCTCTCGTCCCATTTGACCGCATCCAGCACCCGTACCGGGGTCTGCGCCTCGACGATGCGGTCGGACAAGGCGCGCACGGTGCTCTGGTATTCGTCCAGGTTGTTGCGGGTGTTCATCGGTCCCTCTTCACGAATGATCCGTAACCCCTCGGGGTTATACACCAGCGGGCTGCCCAGGGTGCACGGAGCTTACCGTGGGTCCCGTGCCAATCCTGTGTTGGGCTTCGCATTGCTCGGCCCAACCTACGGTACATGTAGGTTGGGTGAACCTGGGGCGAGCGAAGCGAAGCCCAACGCGTCGATCACAGCTCCGGACGCATGTGCGGGAAGAGGATCACGTCGCGGATCGACGGCGAGTTGGTCAGCAGCATCACCAGGCGGTCGATGCCGATGCCCTCGCCGGCAGTCGGCGGCATGCCGTATTCCAGCGCGCGGACGAAGTCGGCGTCGAAGTGCATGGCCTCGTCGTCGCCGGCATCCTTGTCGGCCACCTGGGCGTGGAAGCGTTCGGCCTGGTCCTCGGCATCGTTGAGCTCGGAATAGGCGTTGGCGATCTCGCGGCCGCCAATGAACAGCTCGAAACGGTCGGTGACGCTGGGGTTGCGATCGTTGCGCCGCGCCAGCGGCGAGACCTCGAACGGGTACTCGGTGATGAAGGTCGGCTGTTCCAGTTTGTGCTCGACCAGTTCCTCGAAGATCATCACCTGCAGCTTGCCCAGGCCTTCGTGGCCGAGCAGCTTGGCGCCGGCCTTCCTGGCGATGGCGCGAGCCGTTTCCAGGTCGTTGAGGTCGGCGGCCGAGATCTCCGGGTTGAATGCGAGGATCGAGTCGAACACCGACAGCCGCGCGAACGGCTCGCCGAAGTGGAACACCTTGTCGCCATACGGCACGTCGGTGCTGCCGAGCACGGCCTGGGCCAGCTCGCGGAACAGCGCCTCGGTGAGGTCCATGTTGTCTTCGTAGTCGGCGTAGGCCTGGTAGAACTCGAGCATGGTGAACTCGGGGTTGTGCCGGGTCGAGACGCCTTCGTTGCGGAAGTTGCGGTTGATCTCGAACACCCGCTCGAAACCGCCGACCACCAGGCGCTTCAAGTACAGCTCCGGCGCGATACGCAGGAACATCGGCATGTCCAGCGCGTTGTGGTGCGTCTCGAACGGCTTGGCCGCGGCGCCGCCGGGGATGGTCTGCAGCATCGGCGTTTCCACTTCGAGGAAGTCACGCTCGGCGAGGAACTTGCGAATGTGCGCAATGACCTGGGAACGCACGCGGAAGGTCTCGCGCACTTCGTCGTTCATGATCAGGTCGACGTAACGCTGGCGGTAGCGCTGCTCGGTGTCGGTCAGGCCGTGGAACTTGTCCGGCAACGGGCGCAGCGACTTGGTCAGCAGGCGCACGCTGCTCATGTAGACGTACAGGTCGCCCTTGCCGGAGCGTGCCAGGGTGCCTTCGGCGGCGATGATGTCGCCCAGGTCGAAGTGCTTGACCGCCTCCAGCTGCTCGGCCGGCAGGGTCTTGCGATCGACGTAGACCTGAATGCGCCCGCTCATGTCCTGGATGACCATGAACGCGCCACGGTTGAGCATGATGCGTCCGGCGACCTTGACCGGGATGGCGGCCGCTTCCAGCTCCTCCTTGGTCTTCTCGGCGTACTGTTTCTGCAGGTCGCCTGCATAGCTGTCGCGACGGAAGTCATTGGGGAAGGCATTGCCCTGCTCGCGCACGGCAGCAAGCTTTTCCTTGCGCTGGGCAATCAGCTTGTTTTCTTCCTCTTGGATGGCGTGCTGGTTCAGCGGTTGTTCGCTCATTGCGGGTCGTCCCGGTCAAATCGTTTCAATGGGGTGCTTGCGGCTTGAGGCTTGCGGCTGCTCTCAGAGTCCCTGTTTGAGGCTGGCTTCGAGGTACTCGTCTAGATCCCCGTCCAGCACCTTGTCGCAGTCGCTACGCTCGACGCCGGTACGCAGGTCCTTGATGCGCGACTGGTCGAGCACGTAGGAGCGGATCTGGTGGCCCCAGCCGATGTCGGACTTGGAGTCTTCCAGTGCCTGCGAGGCGGCGTTGCGTTTCTGTATCTCCTGCTCGTACAACCGGGCCCGCAACATCTTCATGGCGGTGTCCTTGTTGGCGTGCTGGGAACGCTCGTTCTGGCACGCCACCACGGTATTGGTCGGCACGTGGGTGATACGCACCGCCGAGTCGGTGGTGTTGACGTGCTGGCCACCGGCCCCGGAGGAGCGGTAGGTGTCGATGCGCAGGTCGGACGGGTTGATCTCGATCTCGATGTTGTCGTCGATCTCCGGCGAGACGAACACCGCGGTGAACGAGGTGTGGCGGCGGTTGCCGGAGTCGAACGGGCTCTTGCGCACCAGGCGGTGCACACCGATCTCGGTACGCAGCCAGCCGAAGGCATATTCGCCCTTGATATGGATGGTGGCGCCCTTGATGCCGGCGACTTCACCCTCGGACAGTTCGACGATCTCGGCATCGAAACCGTGCTTGTCGGCCCAGCGCAGGTACATGCGCAGCAGCATGTTGGCCCAGTCCTGGGCCTCGGTGCCGCCGGAGCCGGCCTGGATGTCCAGGTAGCAGTTGTTGGCGTCCATCTCGCCACTGAACATGCGGCGGAACTCGAGCTTCTCGAGGATCTCGCGCAGGCGCTCGACTTCGACGACGACGTCGTTCACAGCGCCTTCGTCGTTCTCTTCGACGGCCATGTCGAGCAGGTCGCGGGAGTCGGCGAGGCCGCCGTTCAGGTCGTCCAGGGTCTCGACGATCTGCGCCAGGGTGGCACGCTCGCGGCCCAGGTTCTGGGCGTATTCAGGGTTGTTCCAGACGTTCGGGTCTTCGAGTTCGCGGTTTACTTCGACGAGACGATCATGCTTCTGATCGTAGTCAAAGATACCCCCGAATTGACTGGGTGCGTTCGGACAGATCCTTGATGCTGTTGAGGATCGGGTTGATTTCCATGATGGTCGGCACTCTCAATCGGACGATTCGAAAAGCCGGCGATTATAACGCAGCAGGCCCGCGCTGACAGCCCGCGCTGACAGCCCGCCAGGACGAGCCGTCAGGCGATCGGACCGCAGATGCATCGCCATGCTGGCCGGGAGGCTCAGCCGGTCACGCCGCGTACCTGGCTTTCCAGCTCGGCCTTGAGCTGCGGATCGAGCGCCAGCCGACGCGCCAGTTCGTCGAGGTAGGCGCGCTCCATGAAATGCTCCTCGTCGACTACCAGCACGCTGGCCAGGTACATCTCGGCGGCCATTTCCGGCGTCTTCGCGGCGGCAGCCACTTCGGCCGGATCGAGCGGCTTGTTCAGTTCCGCCTCCAGCCAGTGCCGCAGATCGCTGTCGCCGGTCAGCTTGGCCAGCTCGGCCTCGATCAACTGGCGTTCGCGTGCGTCCACGTGGCCGTCGGCCTTGGCCGCCGCCACCAGTGCCTCGAGGATGCCCTGGCTGTGCTCCTCGACCTGCGCCGGCGGCAGGCGATCGAGCGTTTGCGGCGCCTGTTGCGGCGTATCGGCCTGCTGCGCCTGCCAGTTGCTGTAGGCCTTGTAGGCGAGCACACCCAGCGCCGCCAGGCCGCCGTAGGTGACCGCCTTGCCACCGAGCTTGCGCACCTTGCGGTTGCCCAGCAGCAAGCCCATGGCGCCGGCGGCCAATGCACTGCCCCCGGCTCCCGACAAGGCGCTGCCGAGCACCCCACCGCCGGCGCCGGAAAGCAGATCGCCGAGCTACCCGCCGAGGGTTTACCGCCGACCGTGGACGACGGCTGCTTTTGCAGCAGGTCCTGGCCGGACTTGAGCAATTGATCGAGAAGGCCACTGGTTTTCATCGAAGCACCTATTGATGAGGAGGAGGCTCAGTCGAGCGGCTCGCTTTCCTGGCGGATCGGCGTATCGCGGTGGGCGGCGCGCACGTATTGCGCCGGCCAGGGCACGGAGTTGTCGCGCAGGTATTCGGCGGCATGCAGCGGCCAGTACGGGTCGCGCAGCAGTTCGCGGGCGAGCAGGATCAGGTCGGCCTGCCCGGTGCGCAGGATGTGCTCGGCCTGCACCGCCTCGGTGATCATGCCCACCGTGCCGGTGGCGATGCCCGCCTCCTTGCGCACACGCTCGGCGAACTGGGTCTGATAGCCGGGCCCGACCGGAATTTCGGCACTGGCCGCAGTGCCACCGGAGGACACATCGATCAGGTCGACGCCGATCTCCTTCAGCCGGCGCGCCAGCTCGACGGTTTCGTCGGCGTTCCAGCCATCCTCGACCCAGTCGGTGGCCGACAGCCGGACGAACAGCGGCAACTCTTCGGGCCAGACCGCACGTACCGCAGTCGTCACCTCCAGCAGCAGGCGGATGCGATTGTCGAACGAGCCGCCGTAGCGATCCTGGCGCTGGTTGGACAGCGGCGAGAGGAACTGATGCAGCAGGTAGCCGTGGGCCGCATGCACCTCGGCGATCTTGAAACCGGCCGCCAGCGAACGCTCGGCCGCCTCGACGAAAGCCTGCACCACGGCCGCGATGCCAGCCTCGTCCAGCGCCGTCGGCACCGCGTGCTCCGGCGAGAAGGCAATGGCGGACGGGCCGACCGGCGTCCAGCCGCCAGCGGCGATTGGTACGCTGCCATGCTTGCCGAGCCAAGGTCGCCAGGTGCTGGCCTTGCGCCCGGCATGGGCCAGCTGCACGCCGGCGAGCGAGCCCTGCGCCTCGATGAAGCGGGTGATACGCCGCAGCGGCTCGACATGCTCGTCGGACCAGATGCCGAGGTCTTCCGGCGAGATGCGCCCATCGGGGCTGACCGCCGTCGCCTCGATGATCACCAGCCCGGCGCCACCGACGGCGCGACTGCCCAGGTGCACCAAGTGCCAGTCGTTGGCCATGCCGGCCTTGGCCGAGTACTGGCACATCGGCGACACGGTGATGCGGTTGGGCAAGGTAAGTTGGCGCAGGGTGAGCGGCTGGAAGAGCTGGGACATGACGGCCTCTACTGTCGTGAATGCGGGTTGGACAGCCTTCAGTAGAGACCGTTTCCGCGCGCATGCCCAGCCCGCGATTGGCGAAGTTGCGCGTCAGGCGGCGCTGACCTGCACCGCGACGCCGTTGAGCGCGGCATTGCCGGAGACGTCCAGCGCCCGCTCGTCGGTCAGGTCGTTGCAACTGGCGCCGGGCTGCTGCTGCGCGATATCCAGCTGCACACCCGGCCGGGCATGGCCCCAGCCGTGCGGCAGGCTGACCACGCCGGGCATCATCTCCTCGCTGGCCAGCGCCTCCACCTCGACCACGCCGACCCGCGAATGCACCCGCACGCGCTGGCCATCCTGCAGCGCGCGCGCCGCCATGTCGGCCGGGTGCATCAGCAGTTGATGGCGCGGCTTGCCCTTCACCAGACGCTGATAGTTGTGCATCCAGGAATTGTTGCTGCGCACGTGGCGGCGACCGATCAGCAGCAGCTCGCCGCCCTTGGCCTGTGGTTCGGCGGCGAAGCGCTGCAGGTCTTCCAGCATCAATGCCGGCGCGGCCTGGATGCGCTTGTTCGGGGTCTTCAGGCGCCGCGCCAGATTAGGCTTGAGCGGCCCGAGATCCAGCCCATGCGGATAGTCCTCCAGCGCCGCCAGGCTGAGCTTGCGCTCGGAGCGCTCGCCATAGGGGCCGTGGCGCAGCGCCAGGTCCATCATCTGCTGCGGCGGCAGGGTCGGCTTGAGCTCGACGCCGACCCGTGCCGAATAGGCCTTGGCCAGCCCGATGAAGATTTCCCAGTCGTGCAGTGCGCCCTCGGGCTTGGGCAACAGCGGCTGGTTGAAGCGGGTGACATTGCGCACCGCCAGCAGGTTGAACGTCGCGTCGTAATGGTCGTGTTCCAGCGGCGCGGTCGGCGGCAGGATGAGGTCGGCGTAGCGGGTCGTCTCGTTGATGTAGAAGTCCACGCTGAGCATGAACGCCAGACCATCCAGCGCCTGCTCCAGCTTGCGTCCATTGGGCGTGGACAGCACCGGGTTGCCGGCCACGGTGATCAGCGCTCGCACCTGCCTTCTCCCGGCTCGAGCATCTCCTCGGCCAGCGCCGCCACCGGCAGTTCGCCACCGTACTCCGGCAATTGCGATACCCGCTGCGCCAGGCGGCGAAATGCCCGCCGGAGGTGGTTTCCACCAGGTCCGCCGCGGGTTCGGTGCACAGCGCGCCGCCGACCCGGTCGAGATTGCCGGTGACCAGGTTGATCAGTTGCACCAGCCACTGGCAGAGCGTGCCGAAGGCCTGGGTCGAGACACCCATGCGTCCGTAGCAGACGGCCTTGTCCGCCGCGGCGAAATCCCGCGCCAGCTGGCGGATCTGCTCGGCCGGAACCCCGCAGCGGGCACTCATCGCTTCGGCGCTGAAGGCGGCGATTGCCGTGCGCACCTCCTCGATGCCGTCCAGCGGCAGTTCGCTGGTACGCGTCAGGCCTTCTTCAAAAAGGGTGTTGAGCAGGCCGAACAGCAGCGCCGCGTCCTGTCCGGGACGCACGAACAGGTGCTGATCGGCGATCGCGGCGGTCTCGCTGCGTCGCGGATCGACCACCACCAGCCTGCCGCCGCGGGCGCGGATCGCCTTCAGCCGTTTCTCCACGTCGGGCACGGTCATGATGCTGCCGTTGGAGGCCAGCGGGTTGCCGCCGAGGATCAACATGAAATCGGTGTGATCGATGTCCGGCACCGGCAGCAGCAAGCCATGACCGTACATCAGGTGGCTGGTCAGATGGTGCGGCAGCTGGTCGACCGAAGTGGCCGAGAAGCGATTGCGCGTCTTCAGCAACCCGAGGAAATAGTTGCTATGGGTCATCAGCGTAGTTGTGCACGCTCGGGTTGCCCTGGTAGATGGCCACCGCATTGGCGCCGTGGCGCTCGCGAATGTCGGCCAAGCGCTCGGCAACCAGCTCGAAGGCCTCGTCCCAGCCAATCGCCTGCCATTCGTCGCCGCAACGGCGCATCGGCTGGCGCAGGCGATCGGGGTCATTCTGGATGTCCTGCAGAGCCACCGCCTTCGGGCAGATATGGCCGCGGCTGAAGCGGTCGAGGGGATCACCCTTGATCGAGAGGATGCGCTCGCCTTCGGTCTGGATGGTCAGGCCGCAGATGGCTTCGCACAGGTGACAGGCACGGTGATGGACGGTCGTGTCGCTCATTTCGGCTTCCCGCATGGCGCTGTTGTTGTCCCGCCACTCTAGGCGCCACGACGGCGGGCAACAATCGAACGTCCCGCCGGGAAATGCCAGCCGATTCAGCCGGCCTATCGTCGGCCGGCACGAACAGGTCAGCGCGGGGCGATATGCGCCACCATCAGCTGCACGCTTTCCTGGCCGCGGTACTCGTTGACGTCCAGCTTGTAGGCCAGCTCCGCCCAGCGCACCGTCGGGTTCGGCCAGATCTCGCGGTCGATGTTGAAGGCGATGCCGTCCAGGGTCAGCGAGCCGCATTCGCTCCTGAGCACCAGCTTCAGATGGCGTTCGCCGACGATACGCTGCTGCACCAACTGGAACACGCCATGGAACATCGGCTCGGGGAAATGCTGGCCCCAGGGCCCGGCATTGCGCAGCGCGCGCGCCAGCTCCAGGTGGAATTCCTCGACGCTGAGCTGGCCGTCGCTCAGCAGCCGCCCGGTGAGGTCGTCCTCGCACAGCTGGCGGCGCACCTCGCATCGAAGGCCGCGGCGAAGGCGCCGAAGTTGGCCTGGGGCAGTGACAGCCCGGCCGCCATGGCGTGCCCGCCGAACTTGCTGATCAGGCCGGGATGCTTGGCGGCGACCGCATCCAGCGCATCGCGGATATGAAAGCCCGGCACCGAGCGCGCCGACCCTTTGAGCAACCCGTCGCCCGCATCGGCGAAGGCGATGGTCGGGCGGTGGTAGCGCTCCTTGAGGCGCGAGGCGAGGATGCCGATCACGCCCTGGTGCCAGTCCGGCTCGAACAGGCACAGGCCGAACGGCAGGTCCTCCAGCGGCAGGTCCTTGAGCTGGGCCAGCGCCTCGCGCTGCATGCCCTGCTCGATGCTCTTGCGGTCCTGGTTGAGCTGGTCGAGCTGGGTCGCCATGTCGCGCGCCAGTGCCTCGTCCTCGCAGAGCAGGCATTCGATGCCCAGCGACATGTCATCCAGCCGGCCGGCCGCGTTCAGCCGCGGGCCGAGGATGAAGCCCAGGTCGGTGGAGGTGATGCGCCGGTGGTCGCGCCCGGCCACCTCGAGGATCGCCCGCAGCCCCGGCCGAGCCCGCCCCGCGCGAATCCGCGCCAGGCCCTGATGGACGAGGATGCGGTTGTTGGCATCCAGCGGCACCACGTCGGCGACGCTGCCCAGCGCCACCAGATCGAGCAGCTCGGCCAGATTCGGCTCGGCCCAGCCCTGACGGGCGAACCAGCCGAGGTCGCGCAGCCGCGCGCGCAGGGCCAGCAGCACGTAGAAGATGACCCCGACCCCGGCGATGCACTTGCTGGGGAAGGCGCATTCCGGCTGGTTCGGGTTGACGATGGTATCGGCCGCCGGCAGTTCGTGGCCCGGCAGGTGATGGTCGGTTACCAGCACCTTGAGCCCGGCGGCCCTGGCCGCTGCCACGCCGTCGACGCTGGAGATGCCGTTGTCCACGGTAACCAGCAGGTCGGGCTCGCGCTGCAGCGCCACGGCGACGATTTCCGGGGTCAGCCCGTAGCCGTATTCGAAACGGTTGGGCACCAGGTAGTCGACGTGCGCCGCACCCAGCTGGCGCAGGCCAAGCACGCCGACCGTGCTCGCCGTGGCGCCATCGGCATCGAAATCGCCGACGAAGAGGATGCGCTGGCGCTTCTCCAGCGCCTCGACCAGCAGCGCCACCGCGGTATCGATGCCCTTGAGCCGGTCGTAGGGGATCAGCCGCGCCAGGCCCTTGTCCAGCTCGGCCGCCGAGAGCACGCCACGGGCGGCGTACAGGCGCGTGAGCAGCGGCGGCAGATCGCCCAGGTCGGGCAGTGTCGCAGGCAATGGACGGGGTTCTATGCGCATGTTCACTCGGCCGGCAAATCGGATGAAATGGAACTCAGCGTTCGCCGAGCAGCCACTGCAGGGAAACCTCGAACTGGCCGCGTTCGTCGGTGATGAACAGCGTACCGTCGCTGATCATCACGCCCCATTGCAGGCTGCGCGGCAGGTCCTTGACCAGCGCGGCCAGGGACTCGGAGTCGACGGCGGCGATGGAAAGGTTCTTCAACCCCTTCACCGCCTCCACCACCTTGCCCTGCCAGACCCGCAGATTGCCGTAGGCCAGCAGGCTGACGCGTTCGGCACGCCGCGAGCACCAGGTCAGGCGCTCGGCGTCCGGCTGGCCGACCTCGATCCAGTGCAGGACGCGGCCGTCCAGGCTCTTTTCCCACAGCGCCGGCTCGTCGACGTCCGACAGGCCGCGACCGAAAGCCAGCTGCTCGCTGTACCAGAGCGCATAGGCGATCAGCCGCACGCCCAGCCGTTCCTCGGTCTCGGAGGGATGACGGGCCACGGTGAAGCGCAGGTTGTCGTAGACCCCGCGATCCAGATCGGTGAGATTGAGTTCGACTTTGTACGGTGTGGCTTGCAGGGCCATGGGCGGGCTTCTTGGTCGAAAAAAGGCAGGCAGTCTAACGCAAAGCACGGGCCCGGGCGCGACCGAGGTGAAACTCAACAGGCCCTGGCATGCACCTCGCCACCGCCGTCGACCACCCGCGTACAGTCGCGGCCGGCCGCCTTGGCGGCATACAACGCCCGATCCGCCTGGGCCAGCAGCTCGTCGAGGTCGTAGCCCGCCGAGGCAGTGGTCGCCACGCCGATGCTGACGCTCAGCCGCCCCTGCTCGACGAAAGGCACCGCCGCACATTCGCCACGGATGCGCTCGGCCACATCCAGACCAATCGCCGCATCGGCATCGGCCAGCAGGCAGGCGAATTCTTCGCCACCGATCCGCCCGAAGACGTCCCGGCGGCGCATCCGCTGCGCGATCACCTGGCCGAAGCCGACCAGCGCGCGGTCGCCGGCCTGGTGACCGAAGGTGTCGTTGAGCCGCTTGAAGAAGTCCAGATCGCACAGCAGCAGGGTCACCGGCTGGCCGCCGGCATCGGAGCGCCGCAGCAGCGCCTGCCCCGCCTCGATGAACGAGCGCCGGTTGCCGATACCGGTGAGCGGATCGCTGAGAGAGGCCTGTCGATACTGCAGCTCGGCGCGTTCGCGGACCATGGCCAGGGTGACGAAGGAGATGCCAATGGCGTAGAGCAAGGTCTCGAAGATCAAGAACGCGAAGAAGCTCATCTGCTCCGGATCGGCGAAAGGCTGGCCGCGATCCACCGCCATGCGCAGCAGGTAGAACCCCATATGGAACAGCATCAGCACCAACGCCGGGCGCAGTGACACGGCTATCAGATGCCGGCTTCGCCACAACTCGAAAACGGCCAGCGCGGTGTAGCCGATCGTCAGCGCCGACGCGAGCAGCAACCGGGCCGGTAACGACTGATAGAACCATGGCACCAGGCACAGGGCGCTCCACAGCAGCGCGCCGGCAACGATCCCAGGCAAATGAGCAGGCCGCCCGGCGAACACCCGCATCGCCGTCCAGTTCATGGCCAGGGCGAGTTGCAGGGCGACATTGCCGAGAACGATGGGCACGGCATCGATTCCCATGCCACGCAGACACCCCAGCACCGTCGAGATACCACCGAGCAGCAGCATCAAGGAGGTATAGCCGAGCGTCGGGTCCCGTCGCCCGCTACGCCAGGCAAAGAACATCAGCGTGCCGAGCAAGAGCAGCACGTAGATATCCACCAGCGTCAGGGTAGGAATGCTCAACTGCATGACGCAGCTCTATTGGGAGAAGAAAAGAGCGCACAGTTTACGCGTGAATTATGGCCACATGCCATCACCGCTAGCCATCTAGGGAATATGCCGCGCGACCCGACGAAGTATCTTTGACAATTATTCTCATTCAGATTAGCATCCAAAACATCAAAGAACTCAACGGGTAGTGCTTATGTACGTCTGTCTTTGCCAGGGCGTCACCGACGGTCAGCTCCGCGAGGCCATCTATGAAGCTGCTGCAGCTACCGTGAAGTCCGTGAAACGACCGGCGTGGCCAGTCAATGCGGAAAATGCGCTTGCGTCGCCAAGCAGGTCGTTCGACAGGCGCTCAGCGACATACAGAATGCCCAGGCGTCTCTCGCCTACCCCGCAAGCTTCGCTCACGCCTGACAGGCTGAATCCGTACGGCCGGGCCCTGCCCGGCTTTTTTTTGGTTCTTCGCATTTCATGGGGAAAGGCTGCTTGACACCGGACTGGCAAGTTTGGATGTGTTGAATGAAAGTTTTGCTTTCAGGGGCGTTTAGCGAGTTGCTTGAGATATTGGTTTC
>NZ_AZSV01000030.1:0-46669 GCF_000582595.1 Pseudomonas sp. BAY1663 | reverse complement strand
CCGCCACCGTGCACAGCGGCGCCGGCGCGGTCGAAACCGGTGCACGCCCCCGGCGCGGCGCACCATTGCGTGCCCCCTCGCACGCTCGGCTCGCCGGCGTTTCCCGCGACACTGGCGGCCTGTCCACTCGGTCAACTAATGGCATGACACCTGCTACACCCCGCCACCCCTTCTCGACGCGGAGCAACGACGATGACCCAGCACAGCGACAGCGATTTCCCCTTGAGCGAAGTCCCGGCGAGCGCGCGCAAGGGCCTGTGGTCCACCTCGATCCTGCTGTTCGGCTTCACCTTCTTCACCGCCACCATGTTCGCCGGCGGCAAGCTCGGCCTGGCCTTCGACTTCAAGACCATGCTCTGGGCGGCGGTGATCGGCAACCTGCTGCTCGGCCTCTATGCCGCCGCGCTCGGGCTGATCGCCTGCCGCAGCGGGCTGAACTCGGTGCTGATGGGGCGCTTCTGCTTCGGCGAAAGTGGCAGCCGGCTCTCGGACCTGCTGCTCGGCTTCACCCAGGTCGGCTGGTATGCCTGGGGCACCGCGACCATCGCCATCGTGCTGGTCCGGCTGCTCGAACTGCCGCAAGGCTGGACGATGCCACTGATGGTGCTGTTCGGTTTCGGCTTCTGCCTGACCGCCTTCGTCGGCTACCGCGGCCTGGACCTGCTGTCGCGCGTGGCGGTGCCGGCGATGCTGATCCTGCTGCTGGTGTCGCTGTGGATCGCTACCCGCGACATCGGCGGCCTGCAACCGCTGCTGGCGGTCCAGCCGAGCGAAGAGCTGACCCTGGGCATGGCCATCACCCTGATCTTCGGCACCTTCGTCAGCGGCGCGACCCAGGCCACCAACTGGACACGTTTCGCCAAGAGCGGCAAGGTCGCGGTATGGGCCAGCCTGGTCGGCTTCTTCATCGGCAACGGCCTGATGATCGTCGCCGGTGCCTACGGAGCCATCGTCTACCAGCAGCCGGACATCGTCGAGGTGCTGGTGCTGCAGGGCCTGTCCATGGCCGCGGTGGTGATGCTGTTTCTCAACCTTTGGACCACCCAGGACAACACCATCTACAACTTCGCCGCCGCCGGCTGCAACCTGCTGCGTACCGAGCGGCGCCGGCTGGTGACCCTGGGTGGCGCCTGCATCGGCACGCTGCTGGCGCTCGGCGGCATGTACGAGTTGCTGATCCCGTTCCTGATCCTGCTCGGCTCGATCATCCCGCCGATCGGCGGGGTGATCATGGCCGACTTCTTCTACCGGCACCGCGGCCAGTACCCGAAGCTGGCCGAGGCGCGCCTGCCGAAGTACAACGGCCTGGGCCTGGCGGCCTACGTGCTCGGCGCCGCCTGCGCCTATTTCTCGCCCTGGATCGCTCCCATCGTCGGCATACTGGTGAGCGCCACGGCCTATATTGTCCTGCACGAGGGCCGGCGCCTGGCCCTGTCGCGCACGGTACTGACGCAATCGAGCTCACGCTGAACAAGGAGTCGCCATGAACATCCTCAACGCCCGCCTGCGCGGCCGCAGCGGCCTGTACCGCATCGAACTGGACGGCGCGCGCATCGCCGCCATCAGCGCGCAGCAGGCGCCGGCCGAAGCCAGCGAGGGCGATATCGACGCCGCCAGCAACCTGGTGGTGCCGCCCTTCATCGAACCGCACATCCACCTGGACGCCACCCTTACCGCCGGCGAGCCGGCATGGAACATGAGCGGCACGCTGTTCGAGGGTATCGAGCGCTGGGGCGAGCGCAAGGCGCTGGTCACCCACGAGGACACCAAGGCGCGGGCGAAGAAGACCATCGACATGCTGGTCGAGCACGGCATCCAGCATGTGCGCACGCATGTCGACGTCACTGATCCGACGTTGTCGGCGCTCAAATCGATGCTCGAGGTGCGCGAGGAAACCCGCCACCTGATCGACCTGCAGATCGTCGCCTTCCCGCAGGAGGGCATCGAGTCGTTCAAGAGCGGTCGCGAGCTGATGACCGAGGCGATCGCCATGGGCGCCGACGTGGTCGGCGGCATTCCGCACTTCGAGAACACCCGCGACCAGGGCGTCAGCTCCATCCACTTCCTCATGGACCTGGCCGAGCGCAGCGGCTGTCTGGTGGACGTGCACTGCGATGAAACTGACGACCCGCAGTCGCGCTTTCTCGAAGTGCTGGCCGAAGAGGCGCGGGTACGCGAGATGGGCGAGCGCGTCACCGCCAGCCACACCACGGCGATGGGTTCCTACGATAACGCCTACTGTTCCAAGCTGTTCCGCCTGCTCAAGCTGTCGAAGATCAACTTCGTCTCCTGCCCGACCGAGAGCATCCACCTGCAGGGCCGCTTCGACAGCTACCCCAAGCGCCGCGGGCTGACCCGCGTGGCCGAGATCGACCGCGCCGGAATGAACGTCTGCTTCGGCCAGGACTCCATCGTCGATCCCTGGTATCCCTTGGGCAACGGCAACATCCTGCGCATCCTCGAAGCCGGCCTGCACATCTGCCACATGCTCGGCTACGAAGACCTGCAGCGTTGCCTCGACCTGATCAGCGACAACAGCGCACGCACGCTGAACCTCGGCGAACGCTACGGGCTGGAGGCGGGACGGCCGGCGAACCTGCTGATCCTCTCGGCGCCGGACGATTACGAACTGCTGCGCACCCAGGGCCATGCGCGGGTGTCGATCCGCGCGGGCAAGGTGCTGATGCGCCGGACGCCGGCGCATATCGAGCGTTACTGAGCGGCCACCTTGCGCAGCCGGGTGATGGTGGCCATCTCCTCGGCCGGGCTCAGCTGCAGGTGCGACAGGTAGCTCGCCAGGGCCTCGACGTCCGCCGCGGAGAGGTGCGCGGCCACACCGATCATCACCGACCCGGCACGGCTGGGGTCGTTCTCGCGAAAGCGCGTCAACGCCTTGCGGATGTACTCGTCCGGCTGCCCGGCCAGCCGCGGCATGGTCTCCATACCCTCGGCATGGGTACCATGGCAGCCGGTGCAAGTCGTCCGGAAGATGCGCTCACCCGTCTTGCGCAGCGCCTCGTTCGGCGCGCCTTCCGGCGGGTTGACCTTCTGCTGGCTGAAGTACACCGCGACGTTCACCCGATCTTCCAGGGTGAGGTTCTGGGCCAGCTTGGACATGACGAAGTCGATGCGCTCGCCACTGGCGAACTTCTCGAAGGAGTGGAACAGGTAGAGCGGGTTCTGCCCGGCGAGATTGGGGATGTGCTTGCGCTTGCTGTTGCCGGTCTCGCCATGGCAATAGGTGCAGAACACCGCCCGCTCCTGCCCCGCCAGGCTGGCCTGCTGGCGACGCTGCTCATCGGCCATCAGGTAGTTGAAACGCTCCATCGCCTCCTCGCTGGCATGGGAAAACGGGACGAAGCAGCTGAGCAGGACGAGAACGAGAACAAGAACACGCATGGGGATCATCCGGTACCGAGGTGGTCAGTGGGGCGCTTTTTGTCGCCCGACTATAGGGATGGGAAAAACCCCGAACCCCGGCATAAATCAACAAAAGGCGTTCCCGGCCGGACCGCCCGGCGTCTTTCGTGAAAACCATCACAGTTCACCGCCCCTGGGCCCGATCCGCATGGCAATCCTGCCGTTACGGCAGCCATTACCGCCAACCCACTGCGCGCTTGCGCCGCATTGACGATCGAAAAAAAAGATGAAGCGAATCGAAAAATGCCACACACAGCGGCCGCGTGTTCGACTAAAGTAGCACCCCTTCATCCACCGAGGAGCCGTGACCCCCATGCTAGATGGACATGCAGAGCTGACCATGACCGTACTGATGACGCCGGACAAAGCCAATTTTTCCGGCAATGTACATGGCGGCACGCTGCTCAAGTATCTCGACGAAGTCGCCTATGCCTGCGCCAGCCGCTACGCCGGGCAGTACGTCGTGACGCTCTCGGTGGACCAGGTGGTGTTTCGCCAGCCGGTGCACGTCGGCGAACTGGTCACCTTCCTCGCGTCGGTCAACTACACCGGCACCACGTCGATGGAGATCGGCATCAAGGTGGTCACCGAGGACATCCGTTCGAAGACCGTACGCCATACCAACAGCTGCTTCTTCACCATGGTCGCCCTCGGTGAGGACGGCAAGCCGGTGCCGGTGCCGCCGCTGAATCCGAAGACGCCCGAGCAGCAGCGCCGCTTCGCCCAGGCCTACCAGCGCCGCGAAATCCGCCGCGAGCTGGAACAGCGCTATCGCGACCTGCGCACCGGCAACGAGCCCCTCGCCGCGGTGAAATGACCCTGCCACGCTGCCATGGATGACACGCCGCGTCTCGCGCGGCGCCCCAAGCGGGGCAAAACCTTATACAATGCGCGGCTTTCCGCAAATTCCGACTCGAGGACCTGCCGTGAGCACGCTGCCCCCCTGCCCCAAATGCAACTCCGAATACACCTATGAAGATGGCCAGATGCTGGTCTGCCCGGAGTGCGCCCACGAGTGGTCTGCCACCGAGGAGGCAGCCGCCGGCGAGCAGGACAAGGTGATCAAGGACTCGGTCGGCAACACCCTGCAGGACGGCGACACCGTCACCGTGATCAAGGACCTGAAGGTCAAGGGCTCGTCCCTGGTGGTCAAGGTCGGCACCAAGGTGAAGAACATCCGCCTGTGCGACGGCGACCACGACATCGACTGCAAGATCGACGGCATCGGCGCCATGAAGCTGAAGTCCGAATTCGTCAAGAAAGTCTGAGGCCCCGGCGCTCGACGAAGCCCGGCATCTCGCCGTAATGCTGTTCACTTAACGTCTCAAGCTGGATGTTGGATCTGTAGGAGCGGGCCACCACGCCCGCGATTCGCGCGCATGGCGCGCTCCTACAAACTACTCTCCGTGCTTATCTGAACAGCATTAGGCATCTCGCCGGGCTTTTTCATGCCCGCCATTCGACTCACAGCAAACGCAGCAGCCAGTCCCAGCGCTCGCGGGTGAACCCGCCGCCGATGAACAGCAAATCGATCCAGAACGCCTGGTGCAACGCCACGATCGCCCAGCACAGCAACTGGTAGCCGGGCTTGCGCGTCTTGTGCCGCAGCAGTTGCTGCGCCAGCAGTGCGCCGGGCCAGCCGCCGGCGAGTTCGAACAGATGCAGCGTGGTTTCCGGCGTGCGCCAGCGGTCCTTCAGCGCGCTGCGCTTGTCGCGCCAGTAGAGCCAGAAGGTCAGCAGGCTGGCGAGGGCATAGATCATCAGCGGCACTGCCGAACCCAACCGGTACAGGCTGCCCACCAGCGGCAGCAGGCAGAGCAGCGCGAGCACCAGCAGCTTGGCCGGCCATTGCCGCACCGTACCGGCAAGCCGCCGCGGCGGATGGTTGCGCGTCGACGACACCTCGAGACGCAGCCACTCGGCCCGTGGGCGCCCCTGGCGGTCGTGCCCGAGCACGTAGAGCACCGGGTCTCCCGCCATGGGCCGCTGGCCGCCGCGCACCGCCGAGACATGCACGAACACCTCCTCGCCGCCCTGCTCGGGGCGGATGAAACCGAAGCCCTGCCGGTCGTTCCAGCTTTTCAGGGTGCCACGCCGCTCCATACCCGATTCCGTATCGACGAAAGCGCCATGCTAACCGAGCCCGCACCGCTCGGCATCGCTCGCCACCAGCCGCCTATGGCCATCAGCCGGCCGTCGGCGTTATGGTCAGGCCATCTCCAGTCCAGGGACGCACCATGGCCAGTAAACCCAGCAGTTCGAACAAGCAGAAGCATCTCGCGGTCCTGATCGACGCCGACAACGCCCCGGCGGCCATCGTCGAGGGCCTGTTCGAGGAGATCGCCAAGTACGGCGTCGCCAGCGTCAAGCGCATCTACGGCGACTGGACCAAACCCAACCTGGGCAGCTGGAAGAAGGTGCTGCTGGACCACTCGATCCAGCCGATCCAGCAGTTCGCCTACACCTCGGGCAAGAACGCCACCGACAGCTCGCTGATCATCGACGCCATGGACCTGCTCTACACCCGCCGCTTCGACGGCTTCTGCCTGGTCTCCAGCGACAGCGACTTCACCCGCCTGGCCGCGCGCATTCGTGAAGAGGGCCTGACCGTCTACGGCTTCGGCGAACAGAAGACGCCCTCGCCGTTCGTCTCCGCCTGCGACAAGTTCGTCTACACCGAGATCCTGCGTGCCGACGCGCCGAAGAACGCCGCCGAGGCCCCGGCGCCGGAAAAGCTCGCCGCGGCCGCTGCACAGGTGGAACAGGCGCACGACAAGCCGACCCGCGCAGGCGACAAGGGCACCCCGATCGAGTGCCCGCAGGTTCCGGTGGACTTCATCGCCAAGGTGCTCGACGACCTTTCCGAGGAGGACGACTGGATCCAGCTCGGCACCCTCGGACAGAACATCAGCAAGCTGCGCCCGGCCTTCGACCCGCGCCTGTACGGCTGCAAGAAACTGAGCGACCTGATCGCCGGCCAGCCCAAGCGCTTCGAGCTGGAATCGCGGGGCAGCAGCGCGACCGGCGGCAAGGACCTGTACGTGCGGATCAAGAAGCCGGCCAGAAGCTGAATGGCCTGCCGCACCACCTTGCGCCTCATCATTTGCAACCATTCCTTCGGCGCCGCGCCGAACCGACGACCTCCGCCCCCTTCTAAAGGGGACCGAACTATGGAGGTTCCCATGAGCAAGCAGCTACTCGTCGCCTGCGGCCTGGCGCTCTGCGCGCCGGTCGCCCTGGCCCAGACGCCCGAGCCGGAGATCATCACCCACCTCAACGGCCTGGATATCGAGATCAGCCCATGGGCGTGCCGACCGGGCCCCCGGGGTCGACGGGGAACTGCTCGGCGTGCGGGCGGTGAAGGTGTTCAACCACAGCGGCCAGCAGGTGTCGTGCGAGTTCCACGTGCCGGACGAGGCCCGCTCCGACACCTCCGCCTCGCCGGTATTCAACGTGGCGCCCGGCGCCCAGGCGACCGAGCGCGTGCCGGGCGAGTACTCGCCGGACCAGCCCTACGCCGAGATCACCTGCCGGCCGACCGAACGCACGCCGGGCAATTGAAGCGCGGCCGGTTGATCTTGACCGGCCCGGATCACCGCCACTCGCTTCGCCCGGCATCGACACGAAAGCCCGGGGTCGCCTGCCGCGCCAAGCGCCGGTATCTTCCTTCCGGCTCACGGTCCGCCCAGACTAGGCCACCATGAATCCGCCCATACCCACCGAAATCGCCGAACAGCTGGCCAACGCCTGCGCCGTGCTCAAGCAGCATCTGGGCGAAACGCTGCTGGCCATCCACCTGTTCGGCTCGGCAGTCGACGGCGGCCTCAGGCCGCACAGCGACATCGACCTGCTGGTGACGGTGGGCACGCCCTTGCCCGGCGCGGTACGGCGAGCGCTGATGCTGGACCTGCTGTCGGTTTCGGCATGGCCCGGCACCGATCCATCGCTGCGCGCGCTGGAGGTCACGGTGCTGGTCCGCGACCAGCTGGTGCCTTGGCGCTACCCGCCGCAGCGTGAACTGCAGTTCGGCGAATGGCTGCGCGAACAATTGCTGACCGGCTGCATCCCGCCCGCCCACCCCCGACCCCGATATCGCCATCCTGCTGACCCAAGCCAGGCAGCACAGCCTGTGCCTGACCGGGCCGCCCATGCCCGAGCTGTTCGGGCCGGTCCCCCGGGAAGATCTCGCCAGGGCGCTGGCGGCTACCGTTGCCCAGTGGGGCGAGGCGCCGGACTGGCAGGGAGACGAGCGCAACGTGGTGCTGGCGCTGGCGCGCATCTGGTTCAGCGCCGCCACCGGCGCCATCGCCCCCAAGGATGTCGCCGCATGTTGGGCCCTCGAACGCCTGCCGCCGGAGCATCGCCCCGTCCTGGCCTACGCGCGGGCCGCTTATCTGCAAGGCGCCGACCACACGCTCTCCGGCCGCGCCGAGCAGGTGGCCGCATTCATGCGCTATGCCAGGAGTGTGATCGAGCACCGCCTTTCAGGCACGCGTTAGGCCCGACGCGGCTGCAAGCCCACCCCACCACGCCGCCCTATCAACGTCCGAAACTCTCTGCCGAACGCAGCACCTCTCAAGCAAGACAGGCGGTAGCCTATTCTTCCAAAATATTCGTTATGTTATAACAACAACTAACGATTCACAGAATACCACCATGACCGAAGCCGAACTCCTCGCCCAGCCCGCCAATGCCTACATGAGCGCCGAACAGCAGGCCTTCTTCCGCGACCTGCTGCTGCGCCAGCGCGAAGCGCTGCAGGCGCGCATCGCCGATGAATTCGACGCACTACGCGAGCAGGAGCCCAGCAGCGACCCGGCCGACATCGGCAGCGCCGAGGAGCAACGCCAGTGGCAACTGCGTGTGCTGGGGCGCGAGAAGAAGCTGCTCGACAAGATCGACCATGCGCTCGATACGCTGGCCCGCGGCGAATACGGCTGGTGCCGCGAAACCGGCGAACCGATCGGCCTGCAGCGGCTGCTGCTGCGCCCCACCACGACGTTGTCCATCGAGCGAAGGAACGCCAGGAACAGCGCGAAAAACACACCAGGGTTTGTTGACGTTTCGCTCGCGGCCGCGCCGGAGCCAGTTTTGCGCGGAGCAAGGCATGAGGAGAGAAGTTTGGTTATTCCAAATGAACGACGAGTAACGCAGCACCGCGCAAAACTGGCCCGGCCCGAAGGGTTGCGCGGCAAATGGCACCCGCTGTCGTTGCAGGACTTGGCAAGGGCATAACCATTGTCTGCATCCTGCGCCTAACCGGGTGCCATTTGGCGCAGCAACGCGGCTCGCGCCGAAACGTCAACAGACCCTAACGCCTGAGAGAATCCCATGAAGCGCCTTCCCGTTACCGTACTGTCCGGCTTCCTCGGCGCCGGCAAGAGCACCCTGCTCAACCATGTCCTGAAGAACCGCGAGAACCGCCGCGTCGCGGTGATCGTCAACGACATGAGCGAGATCAACATCGACGGCGGCGAGGTGCAGCGCGGCGTCAGCCTCAACCGCGCCGAGGAGAAGCTGGTGGAGATGAGCAACGGCTGCATCTGCTGCACCCTGCGCGAGGACCTGCTGGAGGAGGTCAGCCGGCTGGCCCGCGATGGGCGCTTCGACTACCTGCTGATCGAATCCACCGGCATTTCCGAGCCACTGCCGGTGGCCGAGACCTTCACCTTCCGCGACGAGCAGGGCCGCAGCCTGAGTGACCTGGCGCGGCTGGATACCATGGTCACGGTGGTCGACGGGGTGAACTTCCTGCGCGACTTCCACGAAGCCGAAAGCCTGGCCAGCCGCGGCGAAACCCTCGGCGAGGAGGACGAGCGCTCGATCACCGAATTGCTGATCGAGCAGGTGGAGTTCGCCGACGTTATCCTGGTCAGCAAAATCGACCTGATCGGCGCCGCCGAACGCGAGGAACTGACCGCCATCCTCGCTCGCCTCAACACCCATGCCGAGATCCTGCCGAT
Source organism: Pseudomonas sp. BAY1663 (assembly GCF_000582595.1). NCBI lineage: Bacteria > Pseudomonadati > Pseudomonadota > Gammaproteobacteria > Pseudomonadales > Pseudomonadaceae > Pseudomonas > Pseudomonas sp. BAY1663. Next base: position 37,286 of record NZ_AZSV01000030.1, on the reverse strand, counting down.
GAGCATGGGCCAGGTGGCGCTGGAGCGCATCCTCGACACCGGCCGCTTCGACTTCGAGCGCGCGGCCCTGGCACCGGGCTGGCTCAAGGAAATGCGCGGCGAGCACGTTCCGGAAACCGAGGAGTTCGGCATCGCTTCCAGCAGCTACCAAGCCCGTCGCCCCTTCCATCCGCAACGCTTCTTCGACTTTCTCGCCCGCGAGTGGCGCAACGGCCGGCTGCTGCGCTCCAAGGGCTTCTTCTGGCTGGCCAGCCGGCCGGAGGAGGCCGGCAGCTGGTCGCAGGCCGGTGGCTTGATGCGCTACGACTATGCCGGGCGCTGGTGGCACTTCACGCCCGAGTCGCAGTGGCCGGCGGATGCCGAGAGCCGCGCGGCGATACTCGGCAAATGCCACGGCGAGTTCGGCGATTGTCGGCAGGAACTGGTGTTCATCGGGCAGAACATCGACTTCGCGCGGCTGCGCAGCGAGCTGGACGCCTGCCTGCTGAGCGATGCGGAATGGCTGCTGGGCGTCGAGCACTGGCTACGCCTGCCGGATCCGTTCGGGCCATGGCATGAACAGGTGGCCTGATACGCCAGGCCGGACGTTGCGCCGTACGCGGGCAGCTTGCCGGTTCGGGCTCTCCTGGCAGGACAGGTGAACCAGCAAGCGATCCGATTCAGCCGGCTGGCATCAAGCCGCCATCCGCTCGCATTCCTCGGCACACTGACGACAAGCCCGCGCGCACGCCTGACAGTGGTCGTGCGGATGCTTGGCGCACTCCTCGGCGCAATCGCGGCAGACCTGCGCGCAGAGCTTGCAGGCAGCCGCGGCATAGGCGCTGTCACGCGTCATCAGTACCGAGGCAATCGCACAGGTGTCGGCGCAATCGCGGTCGAGCTCGATACAGCGCGCCATCATCTTCACGTCTTCCTCGCGCAGGCAGGACGCCGCGCAGGTCTCGCAGGCCAGCGCACAGCTGGAACAGGCCTGGATGCACGACTGGTAACTGGAATTGAGCATGGAATTTCCTCCGTTGGCTGCCGGCGGTATGCGGTATCGCCGGGGCCATCGAGCCCACGCGATCCGCGCCTACTAGATAGGCGCCCCGGCAACAGCCGAAGTTCAGCCCATTCGCCCGACGGTAGCCGCGGCCCCGCCCGGACGAAGCACGGCCAGATCGGGGCCGCTACAATGGCCGCCCCATTCATGATCGCCTGCGCCAGACCCGCCATGCCCTTCACCCTTGCCACGCCCTGTGAACTGCTGGAAGTCATCAGCAAGAGCCGCTTTCTCGCCAAGGCAGCGCCGATATCGAGCGCCGAAGAAGCACAGGCATTCATCCAGGCGGTCAGCGACCCCAGCGCCACGCACAACTGCTGGGCCTGGAAGCTCGGCAACCAGTACCGTTTCAGCGATGACGGCGAGCCGGGAGGCACCGCCGGACGACCGATGCTGACGGCCATCGAAGGGCAGGATTTCGACCGGGTGGTGGTGGTGGTGATCCGCTGGTTCGGCGGGATCAAGCTCGGTACCGGCGGCCTGGCACGCGCCTATGGCGGCACCACGGCGAAATGCCTGCAGGCCGGTGAGCGCAGCGAACTGGTGGCGCGCTCGCGCTGCCGCTGCCATTGCCGGTTCGCCGAGCTGGCCTTGCTCAAGGCACGCCTGGCGGATTTCGAAGCGCTGCTCGAGGGCGAGCAGTTCGATGCCGAAGGCGCCACCCTGGATATCGCCCTGCCCGCCGCCAACCTGCCGCCTCTCGAACGGCTGCTCGCCGACATCAGTCGCGGCCGCAGCCAGCTGGAAATGCTGGACGAATAACTTGGCCAAGGCGATCGGAGCCCTGTAGGTTGGCGCTGAGCGCAGCGAAGCCCGACAGGCTCTGGCACGAACGTGTTGGGCTTCGTCGCGCCCTCAGGCTGCGCGCTCCATAACTCTTTCTTTGCCCACAGATACTGTGGACGTCGCTGTGGATAACCCCTGGATGCCGCGCTGCAGCAGCGGACCTGCGCGGCCCGGAAGAAACTGCTCGTTTTTGAACAGACCACCCGATAGCCACCAACGCCGATACTTAACTTGTTGAATTACGTGGTTTTCGACCGACCGGCCCGATAATGACCCATTGCCATCCACCGGCATTCGCAAGGCCTGCAAGTTATGCCCGAATGACGTGGAGAACCTTGTGGATAACATTGGGAACAAACGCGCCGGCACCCGCCAGCACTGGGCTGCAGAGCGCTGGTCGTTTTTTCGCCAATCGCCGGTTCGTCATCAAAGGGCAACGCTGTGCGAGTAGAAGCGCCGCGGCGGCGTATCTTCTGCCACACGACAAATGCCCCATCGCCGGCACAGCCCACTAGAATGAGCCGATACCCGAACGACGAGAATCCAGCAATGTACGAATCGCTCAACAACCTGCCCAAGGCCGAATTGCACTTGCACCTCGAAGGCTCGCTGGAACCCGAACTGCTGTTCAGCCTGGCCGAGCGCAACAAGGTCGCCCTGCCCTGGAAGGATGTGGAAACCCTGCGCAAGGCCTATGCCTTCAACAACCTGCAGGAATTCCTCGACCTCTACTACCGCGGCGCCGACGTGCTGCGCAGCGAGCAGGACTTCTACGACCTGACCTGGGCCTACCTGCAAAAATGCGAAGAGCAGAATGTTATCCACACCGAGCCGTTCTTCGATCCACAGACCCATACCGACCGCGGCGTGCCGTTCGAGGCGGCGCTCAACGGCATCAGCGCGGCGCTGGCTGACGGCCGCGAGTTGCTCGGCATCAGCAGCGGGCTGATCCTCAGCTTCCTGCGCCACCTGCCGGAGGAGGCAGCCTTCAAGACGCTGGAGCAGGCCATGCCCTACCGCGACGCCTTCTTCGCCGTGGGCCTGGACAGCGCCGAAGTCGGCCATCCGCCGAGCAAGTTCCAGCGGGTCTTCGACAAGGCCCGCGCCGAAGGCTTCCTCAGCGTCGCCCATGCCGGCGAGGAGGGCCCGCCGGAGTACATCTGGCAGGCGCTGGACCTGCTCAAGGTCAGTCGCATCGACCATGGCGTGCGCGCCGCCGAAGATCCCAGGCTGATCGCCCGGTTGATCGAGGAGCAGATCCCGCTGACCGTCTGCCCGCTGTCCAACACCAAGCTCAAGGTGTTCGCCGACATGCGCCAGCACAACATCCTGCAGCTGCTGGAGCAGGGGGTGAAGGTCACGGTGAATTCGGACGACCCGGCCTATTTCGGCGGCTACGTCACGGAGAACTTCATGGCCCTGCACGAAAGCCTGGGGATGACCGAGGAGCAGGCCCGTCGCCTGGCGCAGAACAGCCTGGACGCACGCCTGGCGTACTGAGAACCCGGCCCCACCACGTCAGCGGTCGGCGGGTATTGATACCCATCAAAAGCGCAAGGCCCGGTCTCGACTAGACTGGGCTTTCCTTTTCCACGAGGTGATCGCCATGAACATTCTCGTCCGCCCCTTGGCCCCCTTCCCCGACAGCCCCTGGCAGGTGCGACTCGACCACCACAGCGTCACCTTCCGCAGCGAGGCCGAGGCCAAGGCCTTCGTCGATACCCTGCGCCAGCGCCTGAAAGCGCCGCACCCGCTGCCAATCAGCGCCTGAGCCGCCTCACTCGGTACTGGCGCGTGCCGTACCGTAGGCAATCAGCGCCGCCAGCAGCCCGCACAGGCTGATGATCGCCGCCAGCGGCACCGCCGTGCCGTTGTGCAGCGCACCGACCGCCGAGGCGGTCGCCGCGGCGACGCCGAACTGCAGGCTGCCGAGCAGTGCCGAAGCGCTGCCGGCATTGGCGCGCTGATCGGCCATGGCACAGGCCGTGGCGTTGGGCAGCAGGCAGCCGAGGCAGGCCACGCAGCAGAACAGCGGGATCAGCAATGGCCACAGCGCTGCCGGTCGCGCCGCGGCGACGGCCAGCAACACCAGCGCACTGCCGAAGAAGAACCACACCCAGCGCCGCACCCAGAACTCCGGACCGCGCCGGCGCACCAGGCGTACGTTGACTTGCGACATCAGGATGAAGCCGGCGGCATTGATGCCGAACAACCAGCCGAAATGCTCGGCGGGCACGCCGTACAGTTCGATGAAAACGAACGGCGAGCCGGCGATATAGGCGAACATGCCACCCATGCACAGCGCGCCGGTGAGCACGTGCCCGAGGAAGAAGCGATCCCGGAACAGCCGCCGGTATTGGCCCAGCGCACCGGACATGGGCTGGCGGGCGAGCCCGGCCGGGTAGGTTTCCGGCAGCCACAGCGCCACCGCAGCCAGACAGGCGGCACTGAACAACGTCAGCGCGATGAAGATCGAGGGCCAGCCGAACGCCGCCAGCAGCGCACCGCCGCCCAGCGGGGCGAGGATCGGCGCCAGCCCCATCACCAGCATCAGCTGCGAGAACACCTTGGCGCTGGTCCTCGGGTCGCAGAGGTCGCGCACCACCGCACGCGCCACCACCATCCCGGCGCAGCCACCCAGGGCCTGGACGAAACGGACACCGATCAGCCAGTCCATCGAGGGCGCGAAGGCGCTCGCCAGCGAGGCCAGCGCGAACAGCACCACGCCGACCAGCAACGGGCCGCGCCGGCCGTAGCGATCGGCCAGCGGCCCGTAGCCCAACTGGCCGATCGCCAGCCCGATGAAATAGGCCGCCAGCGAAAGCTGCACATGCTCGACGCTGGTTGCAAAATGTCGCGCCAGGCTGGGGAAGGCCGGCAGGTACATATCGATGGCCAGGGGGCCGAAGGCGCTGAGCGCGCCCAGTATGAGGAGGATCCGCAGGGGCATCAGAGGCTCACAGGCAAGGGAAAATGGGGCACCGATGGCATTCGAGCCGACTCGAATGAAGACCCCGGACATTTACAGGAGTGCAAGATGCTGTTACATACACAACCGATTGTAAACCTGCAACGCAACGAGCCGCGCCATTACACTGCCCGGCCCCATCGCTGTTCCTGAAGCGGCCACCCGCCCGAACCTGTCGTCATGCGCCGAACCAAAGAAGAAGCCGAGAAAACCCGTCATGCCATCCTCGCATCCGCCGAGCGGCTGTTCCTGGACAAGGGCGTGGCCCATACCAGCCTCGACCAGATCGCGCGCGATGCCGGCGTGACGCGCGGTGCGGTGTATTGGCATTTCCAGAACAAGGCGCACCTGTTCCACGAGATGCTCGACCAGGTTCGCCTGCCCCCCGAGCAGATGACCGAACGACTCTGCAGCTGCAATCAGCAGCAGTCGCTGCAATCGTTGATCGCCCTGCGCGACCTGAGTGTCGAGGCCATCGGCGCCCTCGCCAGCAACGAGCAGAAGCGGCGCATCTTCACCATCCTGCTGCACCGCTGCGAGTTCACCGAGGAGCTGCGCGACGCCGAGGAGCGCCACGAAGCCTTCATCAACCAGTTCATCGATATGTGCGAGAAGCTGCTGGAGAATGCCGCCGAACATCTGCGCCCCGGTGTCACGCCGCGACTGGCCGCGCTGTCGCTGCATGCATTGATGGTCGGCCTGTTCACCGACTGGACGCGCGACCCACAGCTGTTCGCGGCACAGACCGACGCCCGTGCCCTGATCGATCCGCTGTTCCGCGGCCTGTTGCGCGACTGGCCGGACGACCCGGGCCCGCCCTGCACCTGACCCGCCTCAGCGAACCTGATAGCCCTCCGCCTCGATCGCCGCGCGGATCGCTTGCTCATCCAGCGCGCTATCGACCCGCACCGTACCGGCGGCCAGGTCCACTCGCACCTGCGCCGCCGGGTCGAGCGCCTGGATCGCCTGGATCACCGCACGCTCGCAATGGCCGCAGCTCATGCCCGTCACATTGAATACTTGCATCGTTCTACTCCTTTAGCGGGTGGAGCGCCGATTCTCGACCTTGCCACCCTGGCAAGGTCAATGGGCGCAACTGTCGCAGGTCAAAGGCTTGACCTTTCCATAGGGTTAAGGTCGATCCTGTCCGCCATCGCTATCCAGGAGTACCTCAGCCCATGTCCAGCGCTACCTATACCCTGCCGGTCAGCGGCATGACCTGCGCCAGCTGTGCCGGCCGCGTCGAACGCGCCCTGCTGAAAGTCCCGGGCGTGGAAGCAGCGAGCGTCAACCTGGCCAACGAACAGGTCCGTGTCGAGGCCGCCAGCGGCGATCTCGCCGAGCTGATCCAGGCAGTGGAAAAGGCCGGCTACGGGGTGCCGGCGCAGAGCCTCGAGCTGGCTATCGAAGGCATGACCTGCGCCAGTTGCGTCGGCCGCGTCGAGCGCGCCCTGCTCAAGGTCCCCGGCGTGCGTAGCGCCTCGGTGAACCTGGCCAGCGAACGCGCCCATGTCGAGGTGCTCGGCGCGCCGGAGCCAGCGGCACTGATCCAGGCCGTGGAGAACGCCGGTTACCACGCCACGGCCAGCGCCGACGCACAACCGCAGGCTGACAGGGCCGAACAGCGCCTGCGCCGCGAACGCTGGACGGTCATCGCCGGGCTGCTGCTGGCCGCGCCGCTGGTGCTGCCTATGTTCGCCGAGCTGTTCGGCGGACACTGGATGCTGCCGCCATGCTGCAGTTCCTGCTCGCCACGCCGGTGCAGTTCGTCCTCGGCGCACGCTTCTACGTCGCCGGCTGGAAGGCGCTGCGCGCCGGGGCCGGCAACATGGACCTGCTGGTCGCCATCGGCACCAGCGCCGGCTACGGGCTGAGCCTCTACCAGTGGTGGGCGACGCCGGCCGGGCAGATGCCGCACCTGTATTTCGAGGCCTCGGCCGTGGTCATTGCCCTGGTGCTGCTCGGCAAGTACCTGGAAAGCCGCGCCAAGCGCCAGACCAGCGCGGCGATCCGCGCGCTCGAAGCGCTGCGCCCGGAACGCGCCACGCGGCTGGTCGACGGCCGCGAGGAAGACGTCGCCATCGCCGCTTTGCGCCTCGATGACCTGGTGCTGGTCAAGCCCGGCGAGCGTTTTCCGGTGGACGGCGAAGTGGTCGAAGGCGAAAGCCAGGCCGACGAGGCGCTGATCAGCGGCGAAAGCCTGCCGGTCAGCAAGCAGCCCGGCGATCGCGTCACCGGCGGCGCCATCAATGGCGAAGGCCGCCTGCTGGTGCGCACCACCGCGCTCGGCGGGGAAACCGTGCTGGCGCGGATCATCCGCCTGGTGGAGGATGCCCAGGCGGCCAAGGCGCCGATCCAGAAGCTGGTGGACAAGGTCAGCCAGGTGTTCGTCCCGGCGGTGCTGATGATCGCCGTCGCCACCCTGTTCGGCTGGCTGCTGGCCGGCGCGCCGCTGGAAGTCGCGCTGATCAACGCCGTCGCCGTGCTGGTCATCGCCTGCCCCTGCGCCCTCGGCCTGGCCACCCCGGCGGCGATCATGGCCGGCACCGGCGTGGCCGCGCGCCACGGCATCCTGATCAAGGACGCCGAAGCGCTGGAGGTGGCCCATGCGGTGAATGCCGTGGCGTTCGACAAGACCGGCACGCTCACCTCGGGCAAGCCGCAGATCATCCATCTGCATACCGTGGACGGCGACGAATCCACCTGCTGCGGCTGGCCGGCGCCCTGCAGCGCGGCAGCGAGCATCCGCTGGCGCGGGCGGTGCTGGAGCGTTGCGAAACGGACGGCATCGAGGTGCCGGATGTCGAGAAAAGCCAGGCGCTGAGCGGCCGCGGCATCGCCGGCAGCCTCGACGGCCGGCAGCTGGCGCTGGGCAACCGGCGCATGCTCGAAGAATTCGGCTTGCAGCCGGGCGAGCTGCTGGACACTGCCCAGCGTTGGGAAGCCGAGGGCCGCACGCTGTCCTGGCTGGTGGAAAGCGCGCCGCAGCCGCGCGTGCTCGGCCTGTTCGCCTTCGGCGACAGCCTCAAGGATGGCGCCGCCGCCGCCATCGCCGCGCTCGATGCCCGGCACATCCGCAGCCACCTGATCACCGGCGACAACCGCGGCAGCGCCCGCGTGGTGGCCGAAGCGCTACGCATCGACGACGTGCACGCCGAAGTGCTGCCAGCGGACAAGGCCGCCACCGTCGCCACGCTGAAGCAGGGCGGCGCGGTGGTGGCGATGGTCGGCGACGGCATCAACGACGCCCCGGCACTGGCCGCGGCGGACGTCGGCATCGCCATGGGCGGCGGCACCGACGTGGCCATGCACGCCGCCGGCATCACCCTGATGCGCGGCGACCCGCGGCTGGTGCCGGCGGCGCTGGAGATCAGCCGGCGCACCTACCGCAAGATCCAGCAGAACCTGTTCTGGGCGTTCATCTACAACCTGGTGGGCATCCCGCTGGCGGCCCTCGGCTTTCTCAGCCCGGTGGTGGCCGGTGCGGCGATGGCCTTGTCCAGCGTCAGCGTGGTGAGCAACGCATTGCTGCTCAAGACCTGGAAACCGCAAGACTGAGCGAGGGCAATCCCATGAATATCGGCCAAGCCGCCAAGCACAGCGGGCTCACGGCGAAGATGATCCGCTACTACGAATCCATCGGCCTGCTGACGCCAGCCGGACGCGGCATCAACGGCTACCGCCACTACAGCGAGCGCGATCTGCACCAGCTGGCGTTCATCCGCCGGGCGCGGGACCTGGGTTTTTCGCTGGAGGAAGTCGGCAAGCTGCTGGCACTGTGGCAGGATCGCCAGCGGGCCAGCGCCGACGTGAAGGCGCTGGCCGGCACCCATATCGAGAAGCTGAACCGCAAGATCAGCGAGCTCGTCGGCCTGCGCGATACCCTGCAGGAGCTGGTCAGCCACTGCCAGGGCGACGACCGCCCGGACTGCCCGATCCTCAAGGATCTGGAGTCCGGCGGTTGCTGCGCAACCGCGGAGTGATCGCCGCGCGGCCCGCCGTCGCCGATCAGCTGGCCTGGGATTGCAGGTAGTTCTGCAGGCCGATGCGGTCGATCAGGCCCAGCTGCTGCTCCAGCCAGTAGGCGTGATCTTCCTCGGTGTCCTTGAGCTGGGCAGCGAGCAGGTCACGGGTGGCGTAGTCGCCGTGCTGTTCGGCCAGGGCGATGCCCTTGGCCAGCGCGGCGCGCACCTTGTACTCCAGCGCCAGGTCATTGCGCAGCATCTCCGGTACGCTGTGGCCCGGATTGATCGGCTCCGGCGTCATGTCCGGCGTGCCTTCGAGGAAGAGAATCCGGGTCAGCAGGACATCGGCGTGCTGGGTCTCTTCCTCCATCTCGTGATTGATGCGCTCGTAGAGCCGGGTGAAGCCCCAGTCGGCGTACATGCGCGAGTGCAGGAAATACTGGTCGCGGGCCGCCAGCTCACCGCGCAGCAGCTCCTTCAGGTAGTCGATTACCGGTGCCTGGCCTTGCATTGCGTTCTCTCCATATCCGATGCCGCCCTTCAAGCGGGCAAGCATCCCCGTTGAGCCAGCGGGGGTCAAGCGCGCGAAAGCCGCAGCCGCGCCTCCTGCAAGTGTGGCAGAGCTCCGGCGAAAGTCGACTGCCGCCGCCAATGCCTCAGGGCTCCGCCCGGCCCGCGCAGAGCTTTCTCATTTCGCCGCATATACCGGATAGCGGCGGCACAGAGCCGTCACCTGGTCCCGCACCCGACGCGTCACCTCTTCGCCCGCACCGGATTCCAGCGAATCCAGCACGTCGCACAACCAGCCGGCCAGCCGCTCGCACTCGGCCACGGCGAACCCTCGGGTAGTCACGGCCGGCGTGCCGATGCGCAGCCCCGATGTCACAAAAGGCGAACGAGGGTCATTGGGGACCGAGTTCTTGTTCGCAGTGATATGGGCGGCGCTCAAGGCCCTATCCGCATCCTTGCCGGTATAGGGCCTGGCGGTCAGGTCGATCAGCATCATGTGATTGTCGGTGCCGCCGGAGACGATCCGGTAGCCGCGCTGCTGGAGCATGGCGGCCATGGCCCGGGCATTGGCCACGACCTGCTGCTGGTAGGTCTTGAAGCCGGGCGACAATGCCTCCTTGAAGGCGATCGCCTTGGCAGCGATCAGGTGCATCAGCGGCCCGCCCTGGATGCCAGGGAACACCGCCGCGTCGAGCCTCCTGTAGAAGGCATCACCCTGCGCGCTGGACAGGATGATGCCGCCACGTGGGCCACGCAACGTCTTGTGGGTGGTACTGGTCACCACGTGGGCATGGGGCAGCGGATCGGGGTACTCACCGGCCGCGACCAGGCCGGCCACGTGGGCCATGTCCACCCAGAAGAGTGCGCCCACCCGGTCGGCGATGGCGCGCATGCGAGCCCAGTCCATCTGCCGGGAATATGCGGAGAAGCCGCCGATGAGCAGCTTCGGCCGGGTCTGAAGGGCGATACGCTCCATCTCGTCGTAGTCGATCAGCCCGGTCTCCGGGTCGAGGCCATAGGGAACGATCCTGTAGTGCCGACCGGAAAAGTTGGCCGGATTGCCATGCGTCAGGTGTCCGCCTTGGGCCAGGTTCATCCCCATGACGGTATCGCCGGGATTGACCAAGGCCAGGAAAACGGCGGCATTGGCCTGCGCACCGGCATGCGGCTGGACGTTGGCGTAGTCGCAGCCGAACAGCGCCTTGGCTCGCTCGATGGCCAGGCGCTCGGCTGCGTCGACGTATTCGCAGCCGCTGTAATAGCGTTTGCCGGGGTAGCCTTCGGCATACTTGTTGGTGAAGACCGAATCCTGAACGGCCATTACCAGCGGGCTGGCGTAGTTCTCGGAAGCGATCAGTTCGGCATGGTCTTCCTGACGGCACTCTTCGTGCTGGACAGCCGCAGCGAGTTCGGCGTCGAATTCGGCAAGGGTCACCGACGATTCGTACATGTTGCCCCATGGTGGATGGATGAATAGCGGTTGGCACCGGCCGCCTGCCCGCAGGTTCCTGATGAACCCGGTCAGCGGACCGGGCACCAGCGTTCAAGAGCAGCGCCAGGCGCGCCACGATGTCCTCTATCTGTGCCTCCTCGCATACCAGGGGCGGCAGCAGCCGGATGGTCCGCTCGCGCGTCACGCTGATCAGCAGGCGCTGCTCCTCCAGCGCGCGCCCGACCAGCTCGGTGCAACAGCGGTCCAGCTCGATGCCGACCATCAACCCCAGCCCCCGGATGGAGACGATGCCGGGATGTCCGCCCAACGCTTCCTGGAGCCCCGCCAGCAAACGCCGCCCCAGCGTGGCGGCGCGCTCCGGGATACGGTCGCGTGCCATGATGTCGAGTACCGTGCAACCGACCCGACAGGCAAGCGGGTTGCCGCCGAAGGTGGAACCGTGATGGCCGGGCGAAAACAGCTCCGCTGCCGATCCGCGGGCCAGGCAAGCGCCGACGGGAAAACCGTTGCCCAGCCCCTTGGCCAGGGTGATGACATCCGGTAGCACGCCCGCGTGCTGGTAGCCGAACCAGGTTCCGGTACGGCCCATGCCGGCCTGCACCTCGTCGATGATCAACAACCAGTCGTGCCGGTCGCATAGCGCCCGCAGTGCCTCCAGGTAGCCAGCGGAGGGCGTGCGGACGCCGCCTTCACCCTGTACCGACTCGAGTAGCACCGCCACGATGTCCGGCGTGCTGCCAGCCGCGCGGCGGGCCGCTTCGATGTCGTCATAGGGTATGCGCAGGAATCCCGGCAGCAGCGGCTCGAAACCTCGCTGCACCGCCGGATTGCCGGTGGCGGCCAGGGTCGCGATGGTGCGACCGTGAAAGCTGTTTTCCATCACCAGCACCTGGGGCTGCGTCACCTTTCTTCGGTTGCCGTGCAGCCGCGCCAGCTTGAGCGCGGTCTCGTTGGCTTCGGCCCCGGAGTTGCAGAAAAACGCCCGCTGCATCCCGGATAGCTCGCACAGCCGCTGGCCCAGGCGCTCCTGCCAGGCAATGCCGAACAGGTTCGAGGTGTGCAGCAGCAATCCAGCCTGCTCGGCGATGGCCGCGGCGACTTCCGGATGAGCATGGCCGAGGTTGGCGACAGCGACACCGGCGATGGCATCCAGGTATTCGACCCCGCGGTCATCCCAAAGGCGCGCGCCGCATCCACGAACGAAGGAAACCGACTGCCGTGCATAGGCCTGCATCAAATGAGCGTCGGCTGGGGGCATGGACGGAGCTGACGGCATCATTTACCCACCTCCTGACCGCCGGCGGGGGCGGCAGCAGGATCGAACGCGCTCGTGGAAGCGCCCTGGCGACGCGGCAAACGGCCATTGAGCAGCGCATAGGCCACCAGGCCGATCACCAGCCCCCAGAAGGCACCGCCAATCCCTAACAGGGTGATGTTGGCGGCGGCGGCCAGGAAGGTGATCAGGGCCGCTTCGCGGGTGTTCGGATCGGACATCGCACTGGCGAGGCTGCCGCCAAGGGTGCCCAGCAGAGCCAGCCCTGCCAGCGTGGTGATGAACGTCGCCGGAAAGGCCATGAACACGGCGGCGAGCGTGACGCCGAAGACACCGACGAGGATGTAGAAGACACCTGCCGCAACACCTGCAATCCAGCGCTTGGATGGATCTTCATGGGCCTGCTTGCCGGTACAGATCGCTGCGGTGATCGCTGCGATGTTGAATGCATGCGAGCCGAACGGAGCCATGAGCAGCGAGCCCAGCCCGGTGACGGTCACGATGGGATTGGCACTGGTGGTGTACCCGTCATTGCGCAGCACCAGCATGCCGGGCATGTACTGCCCGGTCAGGGTGATCAGGAATAACGGCAAGGCGACACTCAGCAAGGCGTTGAACGAGAACGCCGGCATGGTGAGGATAGGCGCGGCGAGCTCGAACTCCAGCCTCGACAGATCGACCCGCCCCTGAACAAGCATGAGGACCACCCCCAGCAGCAGGATGCCGACCACCGCGTAGCGTGCGGTCAGGCGCTTGAACGCGACATAGGCGACGATCAGCAAGCCCGCCAGCAGGGGGTCGAGGCTCATCCCGCCGAAAGCGCCGATGCCGAACTGAAGCAGAATGCCGGCCAGCAGTCCGGCAGCCAGGCCCGGAGGGACTCGCTGGATGATCCTGTCGAAACAGCCCGATAGGCCGAGCGCTATGAAGCAGCGGCCGAGATCAGATACGCCCCCACCGCCTCGGCATAGGACGTCGTCCCCAGCGCCACGACGAGAAACGCCGCCGCCGGCGTCGACCAGGCGGTGATGATTGGCGCACGGGTGATCCAGCTGAGGAGTATCCCGGTCACCCCCACGCCGATGGACACGGACCACACCCACGAGGCCGTCAGTTGCGGGCTGAGTCCCGCCGCCTTGGCAGCCTGGAAGACCAGGATAAAGGTGCCACCATAGTTGACGATGACCGAAACGAGCCCCGCCACGATGGGATGGGTGAGATCGCCTGGGCGGATGGACGATGGTGCTGTGAAGGACGACATGTTCTATCCCCGACTCCTTGGAAGATTGGCGCCTGGCCCGAAGTGAAGTAGGTTTATACGCCCGAAATGGAAGGCTGTTCCCCGCCACTTTCCTGAAGGAAGGCAGACCAATTGTTCAAGCATTCCCAACTCGAATCCGTCAAAGCCTGGCTAGCGAACCCCGCACATGCAGCCTTTCCGTTGCATTCACGCATCCAGCGGGCGATCCGGCAGTTGATCCTCGACGGAGCGCTCGGCGTCGGGAAGCCGCTCCCGGCATCGCGGGCACTGGCCAAGTCGCTCGGCGTCTCCCGGGATACCGTCGAGGCCGCATACGGCCAGTTGCACGGCGAGGGTTACATCGAGCGGCGCGTAGGCAGCGGCAGCTTCGTTTCGCACATGGCGCAGCGCGTGCCGGGACGCCACCTGTCGCAGCGCCGCAAGCCGTCGCAGGACCCGCCCCCCAACCTCAGCCGGCGCGGTAGCGCGATGCTTGAGGGGGGCGGAGTGCGTGATTTCCTGACACCCCGCCCGTTCGCACCGGGCGTGCCGGAAACGCGGGGGTTCCCTCTACAGATCTGGGAGCGCCTGGAACGGCAGGTTCTGAAGGAGTATGCAAACAAGGCCCTGCTGCATGGCCATCCGCAAGGAATGGAACCGCTGCGCCGCGCCATTGCCGATTACGTCAATCTCGAACGTGGCGCACATGCTACGGCCGAGCGCGTGCTGATCCTGACCAGCTCGCAGCAAGCCATGACGTTGTGCGCCCACGTACTGCTCGATGCCGGCGACCGGATCTTCGTCGAAGATCCGCTATACCACGGGGCCCGCAAGGCATTCGATGCCGCCGGCCTCGCATGCCTCCCCATCCCCGTGGACGCTCACGGCATGCGGGTCGAAGTCCTGCGCAATGCCTCGACCCCCGCCAAGGCGGTCTTCGTGACCCCGTCGCACCAGTTCCCGACCGGCACCACACTGCCCCTGGATCGGCGGCTGTCGCTGATCGAATGGGCCAGGCAACACCCGGCCTGGATCATCGAAGACGACTACGACAGCGAATTCCACTATGCCGGCAAACCGACAGCCTGCGTTCAAGGGCTGGATTCGCACGAGCGCACGATCTATATCGGCACGTTCACCAAATCGCTGTTTCCCGGCCTGCGGATCGCCTATGCCGTGCTGCCCGCGCAACTGGTGCAGCCCATGACCGTGGCCCGCACGCTGCTCGACGGGCACAGCGCCACGATCCCGCAGCTGACCTTGGCCCGGTTCATCGAAGGCGGTCATTTCGGCGCGCATGTGCGCACCATGCGCAGCATCTATGCACACAGCTCGCGACACTGGAGCGCCTCGTCCGCCAGCACCTTGGCGCCTACGTCGAGCCGAGTGTGCCGACCGGGGGCATGCAGATGCCCTGCCTGCTCACCAGCGGTCTTTCCGAGCAGGCGGCTATCAACGCCGCACGCCGGGCCGGCATCGAACTCATGGGGTTGACGGGGTTGCACGCGTCGAGCGATTGCAGGGCCGGATTCCTGATGGGGTTTGCCGCCTATACGCCCACCGAGCTGGAAGCGGCGGTCAAGCAGCTCGCCTGCGCGTTCCAGGCGCTCGAAGACTGACTACGGCCCGCAACCACGCGCGCGCGGAGCGAACCCGCGGCGGCGGCTTCACCCGCGCAGCCACGGCGGCGGCGGCTCGTCCTCGGCGCCTCGTCGGCGTTGCGCAGCGCCTCGCGCCGCGCCTGCTCGGCCAGGGTCGCCTTGATTTCGCGCATCACCGCGGCGATGTCGGCGGCGTCCTCCGGCTCGGCGAACGCGCCGGTGAGCGCCGTCTCCGGCGTCAGCTTGCCCTGCTCGTAGAGCGCCCACATCTCCTTGGCGTAACGGGTGTACTTGAGCTCCGGCGCGAAGCGGCCGAAATAGGCGGCCATGTTGCCGACGTCGCGTTCGAGCATCCCGAACGCGTGGTTGTTGCCGGCGGCATCCACCGCCTGCGGCAGGTCGATGATCACCGGGCCGTGCTCGTCGAGCAGCACGTTGAACTCCGACAGGTCGCCATGCACCAGCCCCGCGCAGAGCATCTTCACCACCTCGTGGATCATGAAGGCATGGAATTCGCGGGCATCGTCCGGATGCAGCTCGACGTCGTTGAGCCGCGGCGCCGCATCGCCATCCTCGCCGGCGATCATCTCCATCAGCAGCACGCCGTCGAGGAAATCGTAGGGTTTGGGCACCCGCACGCCGGCGTCGGCCAGGCGGAACAGCGCGGCGACCTCGGCGTTCTGCCAGCTCTCTTCCTTCTCCTTGCGCCCGTGCCGGGAACCCTTGGCCATGGCGCGGGCATCGCGGCTGTTGCGCACCTTGCGCCCCTCCTGATACTTCACGGCCTGGCGGAAACTGCGTTTGTTGGCTTCCTTGTAGACCTTGGCGCAGCGCAGCTCGTCGCCACAGCGCACCACGTATACCGCCGCTTCCTTGCCGCTCATCAGCGGCCGCAGCACCTCGTCGATCAGGCCATCCTCGATCAGCGGTTCGAGTCGTTTAGGCGTTTTCATCAGCGGCTTGCAGGTCCTTCTCGTCAATGCGGTGCTGCAGGTTACGGTAATCGCCAGCGGGCTTCCATGTTCCCCATCGAGTTTGAAAGCACGCTTTGGATTGGCGCACAACCGGCCCAGGGACGACAATCGCACCATCGGATCATGGAGCACCGTCATGCTCGACCAAGACCGCTGCTGGCAAGCCCTGTGCGAACGCGACGCCGCCTTCGACGGCCGCTTCGTGTTCGCCGTGCGCTCGACCGGCATCTTCTGCCGCCCCAGCTGCCCGGCCCGCCGGCCGCTGCGCGAACGGGTGAATTTCTATGACAACGCCGCAGCGGCCGAAGCCGCCGGCTTTCGCCCATGCCGGCGCTGCTCGCCGCAGGGCAGAGCCGAGCCAGCAGCTCGATGCGCTGGTGATCGCCGCCTGCCGCCTGCTCGACGAAGCCGAAGGACCACTGCCCTTGCGGCAGTTGGCGGCGCGCATCGGCCTGTCGCCGGCCTACCTGTCGCGCGCCTTCAAGGCGCGTACCGGGCTGACGCCGCGCGCCTGGGCCGCAGCCCGGCGCCGCGAACGGCTGGAAGCGCAGCTGCCGGATGCCACGTCGGTGCTGGGTGCCGCCCTCGCCGCCGGCTATTCCGGAACCCGCGCGCCCTATACCGAAGCCACGGCGCTGACCCCAGCCCAACGCCGGCGCAAAGGCGCCGGGGAAAGCCTGCGCTACGCGCTGGCGCCCTGCCCGCTCGGCCTGCTGTTGGTCGCCGCCAGCGACAAGGGCGTCTGCGCGCTGCTGTTCGGCGACGACGAGGCGACGCTGGAGGACGAGCTGCGCACGCGCTTCGGCGCCGCCCAGCTACAGCGCGACCAGGCCGGGCTGGGCGACTGGCTGCAGGCGATCGTCGAGCAGCTGGAGGAGCCCCGGCACGCCGCACAGCTGCCGCTGGACCTGCGCGGCAGCGCCTTCCAGCAGCGCGTCTGGCAGGCACTGCAGCAGATTCCGGTCGGCGAGACCCGCCGCTACGGCGAACTCGCCGAAGCGCTCGGCAGCCATGCCCGCGCGGTGGCGCGGGCCTGTGCCAGCAATCCGGTCGGGCTGCTGGTGCCCTGCCACCGGGTGGTCGGCAGCCAGCAGGCGCTGACCGGCTATCGCTGGGGGCTGGCGCGCAAGGCGGCGCTGCTCGAGCACGAGGCACGGCACAAGACGGGAGATTGAGCGAATTCTGGCGGTCGGATGGTTTAGCCCCCCGCGAAACCGAGAACCGCCATGACCGAATTGAAGCGCTACCGCATCCACTACCGCATCAACGGCCAGCCCGCCTCGCTGGTCATCAGCTCCTTCGAGCAGCCGGGTCTCGAGCAGGCCGAGCTGGAGATCCTCCTGCAGCACGTGCACGAGCCGCGCGCGGCGATCGATGCGCCGTGGGAAAGTCCGATCCGCCCGAGCGAGGAGAGCCGCATGGCCGAACTGGGTGTCAGCGACATCCAGATCGAGGAGGAAACCCGTTGATCCCGCGGTAGCATTGTCCTTATCCAGCCGCAGGCCGAACGGAATTTCATCGTGCAGTTGATCGACACCCACACCCATCTCGACTTCGAGCATTTCGATGCCGACCGCGAGCAGGTCCTGGCGCGCTGCGCGGCCAGCGGCGTCGAGCGTATCGTCGTGCTCGGCGTGCACGAAGGAAACTGGCAGCGGGTCTGGCAGCTGGCCTGCGAGCAGCCGGCGGTGCATGCCGCGCTGGGCCTGCATCCGGTGTTCCTCGAACGGCACCGCGACGAACACCTGCAGGCGCTGCACAGCTGGCTGCAGCGCCTGCATGGCGAGCGCAAGCTCTGCGCCATTGGCGAGATCGGCCTGGACTACTACATCGACGATCCCGACAGCGAGCGCCAGCAGCGTCTGCTCGAAGCGCAGCTGGACATGGCCGCGGAATTCGCCCTGCCGGTGCTGCTGCACGTGCGCCGCGCCCATGCGCCGATGATCGCCACGCTCAAGCGGCACCGGCTCGAACGGGCCGGCATCGTCCATGCCTTCAGCGGCAGCTGGGAGGAAGCGCGCGAGTACCTGCGCCTGGGTTTCAGGCTCGGCCTCGGCGGCGCCGGCACCTGGCCGCAGGCGCGGCGCATGCAGCGCGTGCTCCGCCAGTTGCCGCTGGACGGCATCGTGCTGGAAACCGACGCCCCGGATATTCCGCCGGCCGGCCACGGCGGCGAGCGCAACAGCCCGGAGCTGCTGCCGGAAATCTGCCGGAGCCTGGCCAGCATCAAGGGCATCGACGCCGAGGAACTGGCCGCCGCCAGCTACCGCAACAGCTGCGAGCTGTTCGGCTGGCCTTGAGCCCGCCCCTCTCCTGACGCGGCCTTTGTCGCCGAGCGCTCAGACGCGGAACGCCGCGATCAACGTCTGCAACCGCCCCACCAGCTGGGTCAGCTCGCGGCTGGCTTGTTCGGTGTGCCCGGCGCCTTCGGCGGTGCGCTGGCCGGCCTCGTTGATGGCGACGATATTGCGGTCGATATCGTGCGCCACCGCGGTCTGCTGCTCGGCGGCGGCGGCGATCTGCTGGTTCTGGTCGACGATCAGGCCCACCGCCCCGAGGATATTCTCCAGCGCCTGCTCCACCTGCGCCGACTGGCCAACGGTGTCTTCGGCCAGTGTGTGGCTGGCGTGCATGGTCTTCACCGCCGCGCCGACGCCCCCCTGCAGCCGCGCGATCATCTGCTCGATCTCCGCAGTCGACTGCTGCGTGCGCTGGGCCAGCCCGCGCACCTCGTCGGCGACCACGGCGAAACCACGGCCCTGCTCGCCGGCCCTCGCCGCCTCGATGGCGGCGTTGAGTGCGAGCAGGTTGGTCTGTTCGGCGATGCCCTTGATCACGTCGAGCACCTGGCTGATCGCCTTGCTGTCGCCAGCCAGCTGATTGATCACGCCAACCGACTGCTCGATCTCCTCGGCCAGCCGCTGGATACCACCGACCTGCGCCACCACCAGGCTGCGACCGCTGACGGTTTCCTCGTTGACGCTCTGCGCGCTGCCCACGGCGGCCTCGGCACTGGTGGCGACGGCCTGGGCGGTGGCCGACATCTGGTTCATCGCCGTGGCCACCTGCTCGATCTGGCTGCGCTGCTCGGAGACCGTCTGGTTGCTCTCGCCGGAAACGCTTTCGACCCGGCCGGCCTGGCGCTCGACCTCGGCGACGGTCTGCCCGACCCGCTCGATCAACTCGCGGATCTGCGCCACGGTGGTGTTGAAGACCTGGCCCAGTTCGCCCAGCTCGTCGCGGCTCTGCACCGCGTAGCGCACGGTCATGTCGCCGGCGGCGACCTGGTCCATGACCACGCCCAGGCGCTTCAGCGAGGCCCGCGTGGAGACATAGAAACCGGCGTAGAGGTAGGCCACCAGCCCCAGCACCACCGCCAGCGCCGACAGCAGCAAGGTCATCAGCAGGCGCTTCTGCTCCAGCCGTTCGCCGAGTTGCACCTCGAGGAAATCGAGAATGGCGTCGTTCAGCTGGTAGGTCTTCGCCATCTCGGCGCTGATCTGGTCGTAGAACGCGTCCCAGGGGCGCTCGAAGGCATCGGCCATGATCACCTCGTCCTGGAAGATGTCCGCGCTGGCCTGCAGCGATTCGCGGCTGGCGCCGGCATGCACGTCCAGCCGGCTGCGCACGGCCGCGCTGCCGCCGATGGCGTCCTGCAGCTGCACCGCGTATTGCGCCTGCTGTTTCTCCAGCTCCAGCACGAGGTTGTCCAGCGTGTTGCTGGCATCGGAATTGAGGTAGCCCTGGCCAAAGGTGTACGCGCCCACCGCACGCCCCTGGCCCAGCAGCATGCTGATGGCCGGCGTCACCGAGGTCAGCAGCTCGGAGAGCTGGCGCACCTCGCGGTCGGCGTCCTGGCTCAGGCCCGACTGCCCGGCGACCAGCTTGATCAGTACCTGCGACTGGCCCAGCAGCACCTGCGCCATCGCCGCCTTCGACTGCAGCGACTGCTCGGCCTGGGCGGCGCCCAGCGCGGCGACGAGTTCGTCGCGGCGACCGTTGAACTCGGCCACCTGCTCCGCGGCCTCGCTGACCGGTTCGAGCGCCTGCAGCTGCGCCGAGAGTTCGCCCTCCACCTTGCCCAACCGGGCGATCAGCGTCTCGACGTTGCCGGCCTGGCCGATGATCGACTCGATCTGCACCAGGTCCTTCCAATCCTCCATGCTGCGCCGCACTTGCAGCGCCGCACCGAGCAGCTCGAGGCTGCGCAGCTCCGTGCGGGTGCCGACGAACTCCCGGTACGAATCGCGCACCAGGTAGAAGTTGCTCAGCAGCATGGGAACGAAGAAGAGGACGCTGACCAGGCTGAACTTCATGCCGAAACTCAGCCGGTTCATGAACGCGACAGCGGGATATAGCAGGCTATTCACACGACGTCTCCCAAATATTATTGGTATCGCTTACGGCCGGCGCGGGCCGTAGCAGGGTTCGTCAGAGAGGTGGCATCGAGCCGAGTTATACGGGATATCGGTTCGCTGTTTTGTAACTTAAGGTAATGGCCAGGTGACATCAGCCCGACGAGCGGTCGGCCGCGGATGGCAAGACGTCTGGCATGCGGGTTATGCGGATGCACCCCGAAACGATCATGGAACGATCATATGAGTCGGTATTCAGATGGCAGGCCTGCATCACCACCAGGGCACGCTCGCAGGGCCGAGATGCACGAGTCTTTCCTAGGGAGCGGCCGAAATCGACTTGCCTGACTCAGATCTCTTGCCGTTTCGCGCCGAGTACTCCGGCTCGTACCTGCAGCGCTCTGTCTCCTTATGTAGGAGCAGGCCATGCCTGCGAACAGGGCCGACAACATCGGTACGGCTGCTTTTTCGCGGGCATGGCCCGCTCCCACGACGGTCGGGAACCGGAACGGCAACAGGCCCTAGGCCAGGATCGTCCAGATCGCGATGACCGCATACCAGAGCACGCGGGTGCGCACCAGCAGCGCAGTCAGGCCATCGAGCCGGTCGATGCCGGCCTCACCGTCGCTCGCTGCCGGCAGGTCGGCGGCCAGCGGTCCGGCATCGGCGAGCAGGCGCGGGGCCGGGACGTCCCAGCTCAGCAGCTCGTGCAGCAGCGCGCGATTGACCGCGACGAAGTTGCCGACCAGGGCGAAGCTGGCCAGCAACAGGCGTACCGGCAGCCAGTCGAAGGCATGTCGCAGCTGCTCGGCGCGCTCGCGCAACCCGGCCTGCTGCGCGTGCGCCATGCACAGCGCCAGCAGCCGATAGGCCAGCGCCGCCATCGGCCCGAGCAGCAGGTACCAGAAGATCACCGCGAAGAAGCCTTCGTAACTGCGCCACAGCAGGTGCGCCTGGACCGCCTGCAGCAGGCCCGACGGACTCTCCGCGCGCAAGCCGGCATCGCGCTCGGCGGCCAGCGCCGCGGCCTCCTCGTCGCCGCGCCGCCAGGCATCGCGGAAGGCGCCGAGTTCGGTCTTGGCGTGGCCGCGGCCGAGGCTGTAGAGCAGCACCAGCAGGTGCAGCGGCAGGCTCAGCCAGCCGTAGGCCAGCGGCTCCAGCGCCAGCAGCAACAGGCCGAGCAGCAGCACCGGCAGCAGGACCAGCACCAGCAGCGCCAGCCAGGGCGTGGCGCTCAGGCGTGGGCTGGCTTCGACCTGGCGTAGCCGCGCGAGCCAGAAGCCATCGTGCTGCAGACGCGGCCGCCAGTCGGAGAACTTCTCCACCAGCAGCACCAGCAGGACCACCAGAAAACTCATCTTCGCTTCCTTCCGTCAGCAGGTAATGGCAGCCGCGCGCAGGCGCGACCAGTCGAATGCAGGGCCGGGATCGGTCTTGCGCCCCGGTGCGATATCGCTGTGGCCGCAGACCCGCCCGGGGGTGATGGCCGGATAGGCCCGCAGCAGCAGCCGGCAGAGGGCGACCAGCGAACGGTACTGCGGCTCGGTGAAAGGCTCGCAGTCGGTGCCCTCCAGCTCGATGCCGAGGGAGAAATCGTTGCAGCCCTCGCGCCCCTCGAAACAGGACACGCCGGCGTGCCAGGCGCGGTCCAGGCAGGAGACGAACTGGGTGATCGCGCCATCGCGCTCGATGAGGAAATGCGCCGACACCTGCAGCCCGGCGATCTCCTCGAAGAACGGATGCTCGCCGCACGGCAGGCAGTTCTGGAAGAACTGCTGGACCTTGCCGGTGCCGAACTGGCCAGGCGGCAGGCTGATGTTGTGGATGACCAGCAGCGAAATCTCGCCATCCGGGCGCTGATTGAAGTTCGGTGACGGACAGTGGCGGATGCCGTGGCACCAGCCCGTCGCGGAGTCCAAGTGCATCGTGCGGGCCCTTGCTGACTGCAGCCTCGCAGGCTATCGCCTGCCGCCCGCCGGCTGCAAGCGTGCGAATGTATCGAGACACTGGCGCTCGGTGCGGCGGACGGCACCCCTCACTCGATAGATAGCCGCAGGCGGGCAGCTTTCTCGTCGCGGCGCGAGGCCAGGCGGTCGGCCAGCCGGGTCGGCTCGGGCAAGCGATAACGGGTCACGTACTGCATCACCAACTGCGGCGCCGTGGCCAGGCTGACGCGATTGCCCGGCGAGACGATCAGCGGTCGCACCTTGTCCTTGCTGCGCAACACGCTGCCGATCACCTCGCCGCTGCGCTTGTCGCGCAGGTCCACCCGTGCGCCACGGGCCAGGCCCAGCTCGTCGTGCTCGCCGGTGAGAATCTTCTTCGCCACGCCGATGGTCGGCAGCCCGGTCACCACGCCGAGATGCGCGGCGATTCCCAGCCGCCGCGGATGGGCGATGCCGTGGCCGTCGGAGAAGATCAGGTCGGGCACTTCCGGCAGCGCCTCGAGGGCCTGCAATACCGCCGGCAGTTCGCGGAACGACAGCAGCCCCGGGATGTAGGGCATGCTGGTGGGAATCCGCGCCAGGCTCTGGGCGACCACCTCCAGCGTCCTCGCATCCAGCAGCACCACGGCGGCGCGGGTGATGGCGCCGCCTTCCTCGAAGCCGACATCCACCCCGGCGATCAGGCGCAGGGGCGGAAAGTCATCCTCCAGCCGCACCTGCTCCGCCAGGGTCTTCTGCATCTGCCGCGCCGCGGCAGGCGTGCCGTCCCAGTCGCCGAACGGCGCGGCGGGATAGGGATGTTGCGCATCGCTCATGGTTTTCTCCTGCATGTCAGCCGTTCGACGTGTCGGCACAGGGGGCGGTTCAGTCACGCCGCGCTGGACAGCCGCGCAAAAAAATAGGACGCTCCAGCCACCTTGCGGCAGTTTTACCGCATCCACAATAATCAGAATCGCATGCCCATGGCCAATTCCGAATCACTCAAGCACATCGGCATCCTCGCCAGCGAAGGTGTCTTCGCCTCGACGCTCATGCAGGCCAAGGACTTCTTCCACATGGCCAGCCTGCGCCACGGCAAGCAGCTCGGCCTGGACCTGACGCCCGCCTTCGAGACCCGCCTGGTCAGCCCGGACGGCAAGCCGGTGACCACCTTCAGCGGTACCGTCATCGACGTGGACGGCGCCTTGAGCGACGCCGACCTGATCATTCTGCCGGCCTTCTGGGGCGATTTCGATGCGCTACGCAAGCGTTACCCGCAGGTCACGCCCTGGCTGCGCGAGCGGCACGCCGCCGGCAGCGCGATCTGCGGCGAGGCCACCGGGGCGTTCTGGATGGCCCAGGCAGGCCTGCTGGATGACCGCGAGGCGACCACCCACTGGCGCTTCTGCAGCGAGTTCGCGCAGCGTTTCCCACGGGTGCAGCTCAGCACCGACAAGCACCTCACCGACAGCGACAACCTCTACTGCGCCGGCGGCACCACCTCGGCCTGCGACCTCTACATGTACCTGGTGGAGCGCTTCTGCGGCGCCAACGTGGCGCAGGGCATGGCCCGCGACGTGCTGTTCGAGCTGCAGCGCAGCTACAGCCCGGGACGGCTCGGCTTCGGCGGGCAGAAGCTGCATCTGGATACGCGCATCCTGCAGATCCAGGAATGGCTGGAAGCCCACTTCGCCGATAAATTCCGCTTCGAGGATGTGGCGCGCCAGCACGGCATGAGCATCCGCAACTTCATGCGCCGTTTCCAGGCCGCCACCGGCGACAAGCCGCTGCACTACCTGCAGCGCCTGCGCATCGAGACGGCCAAGAGCCTGCTGGCCACCACCGGCAAGAGCATCAAGACGATCAGCTACGAAGTCGGCTACGACGACGCCAGCTTCTTCGCCCGCCTGTTCCGCCAGCACACCGAGCTGTCACCGAACCAGTATCGGCAGCAGTACCGGCATAAGAGCAGTTGAAAGCGAGAAGCTGGAAAGCGTTCGGCGCAGCGTAAAAGGCTGCAAGCTTGCACGGCTTCCCGTAGGAGCCAGCTTGCCGATCGCCCGCAAGCGGGCTCCTACAGAGGGCCCTTTCGGAAGTCGAACGATTACTGAGACCGTAGAACAACCTGCCAAGCGTCTACTGCCTTTGCTTCCAGCTTCAGGCTTCCAGCTGCTTCCCTACGGCTTATGCGGCCGCGCCAGGTATTCGTGGGACTGCATCTCCAGCAGGCGGCTGAGGGTGCGCTGGAATTCGAATTCCAGGCGGCCGCCGGCGTAGAGGTCCTTGAGTTCCACTTCCGCGGAGAGGATCAGCTTGACGTTGCGGTCGTAGAATTCGTCGACCATGTTGATGAAGCGGCGGGCCATGTCGTCCTTGGCCACGTTCATCTGCTCGATGTTGGAAACCAGCACGGCCTCGAAGATCTTGCCCAGTTCGATGTAGTCGTTCTGGCTGCGCGGCCCGTCGCAGAGGGCGCGGAATTCGAACCAGGCGACATCGTTGGCGACCTTGCGCGCCATGATCTCGCGGTTCTCGATCATCAGCGCCTCGTTCTCCAGCACCGTGCAGTTTTCCGTCAGCAGGCTGCGGAAGCTCTTCTCCAGGCTCTGCTCGGCCTCGGCGTCCAGCGGGAAGTGATAGAGCTCGGCCTGTTCCAGTGCGCGCAGGCGATAGTCGATACCGCTGTCGACGTTGACGATCTCGGTGTGCTTCTTCAGCAGTTCGATCGCCGGCAGGAAGCGCGCACGCTGCAGGCCATCCTTGTACAGCCCGTCCGGTACGATGTTGGAGGTCGCGACCAGGCTCACGCCGTTCTTGAACAGCTCGTCGAGCAGGGTGGCGAGGATCATCGCGTCGGTGATGTCGGAGACGAAGAACTCGTCGAAGCAGATCACCCGCGCCTCGTCGGCGAAGCGCTTGCCGATGATGGTCAGCGGGTTCTTCTCGCCCTTGAGGGTTTTCATTTCCTCGTGCACGCGCTTCATGAAGCGGTGGAAGTGCGTGCGCATCTTCTGCTTGAACGGCAGCGCGTCGAAGAAGGTGTCGACCAGGTAGGTCTTGCCGCGGCCCACGCCGCCCCAGAAGTAGATGCCCTTGATCGGCTCCGGCTGCTTCTTGCCGAACAGCTTGCCGAGCAGGCCGCTCTTGTTGCGATCGTCGGCCACCAGGTCGTCGTACAGGCGTTGCAGGTGGCGCACCGCGTTTTCCTGGGCGGCGTCGTGGAAGAAGTCAGGACGTTTCAGGTCGGCCTGATAGCGCGCAAGAGGAGTCATGGCGGAGTCTGGGTAGTGAAACGGGGCCGACACTTTAGCCGCGCCCTCGGTGGTTGGCAATTTACTCAGGTCGTTCAAACGTCGGTCCTCCCGGGACTGCCGTGCAAGGGCGCAATGCGCCGAGGCCGCGCCATGCGCAGCCTGGCGGGCGCCGTCGTTACTCGACGAGTGTGGCCAGCGCCTCGCGCACGCGCAGCATGGCGGCGTCGAGGGCGTCGGCGTTCTCGTAATGCGGGCTGTCGGCGATGCATTCGTCGTCCAGCCACAGGGTGAACTGATCGCCCTCGTCCTCGCGAAGTTCCAGGGCATCCGGGCCGCCGGCGATCAGCCGCTGGGTCAGCACGCCGATGGCCTTCGGATTGCTCAGCGGCCGCGACAGCAGCAGCTCCTCGCCATCGGGGGCGAAGAAGCGGAAACGGAAGGCGCCGTCGGCCTCGCGGAAACTGGCGAAGCGCGCCGCCTTGCTGGCCTTCTTCTTCGCCGGCGCGGCACTTTTCACCTCGCTACGGAAATTGCGCAGGCCCACCGCCTCGCGCAGTTCGCCGAGGAACGGCGTGGCGATCCGCCGGGCCTTGGCGGCGCCGGCCTGGAGGATATCCTCCAGCTCGGCGGGCTTGGCGATCAGCGCATGGTACAGCTCGCGCGCCTCGCCCAGCTCGTTGTCGAGCAGTTGGAACAGGCGCTGCTTGGCGTCGCCCCAGGCCAGCCCGTCGAGCAGTTCCTGGCGGAAGCCGGCCTGCTGCGCCGCGGTGGCGAAGGCCTGGTAGAGGGTGAACAGGTGCGAGCTGTCCGGATCCTTGGGCTCGCCCGGCAGCCGGGAGTCGGTGACGATGCGGGCGATGGCGCCCTTCAGCTCCTTGGCGCTGCCGAACAGCGGGATGGTGTTGTCGTAGCTCTTGGACATCTTGCGCCCGTCCAGCCCCGGCAGGGTGGCCACGCCATCCTCGATCACCGCCTCGGGCAGGGTGAAGAACTCCTTGCCGTTGCCGAACAGGTGGTTGAAGCGCTGCGCGATGTCCCGCGCCATCTCCACGTGCTGGATCTGGTCGCGCCCCACCGGCACCTTGTGCGCGTTGAACATCAGGATGTCCGCCGCCATCAGCACCGGGTAGCTGTACAGGCCCATGGTGACGCCGGCGTCCGGGTCCTCGCCGTTCTCGACGTTCTTGTCCACCGACGCCTTGTAGGCATGGGCGCGGTTGAGCAGGCCCTTGGCGGTGACGCAGGTCAGCAGCCAGGTCAGCTCGGGGATCTCGGGAATGTCGGACTGGCGGTAGAAGGTCACGCGCTCGGCATCCAGCCCGCAGGCCAGCCAGGTCGCGGCGATCTCCAGGCGCGAGCGCTGGATGCGCAACGGGTCGTCGCACTTGATCAGCGCATGGTAGTCGGCGAGGAAGTAGAAGGAGTCCGCCGCCGCGTCGCGGCTGGCCAGGACCGCCGGCCGGATCGCCCCGGCGTAGTTGCCCAGGTGCGGCGTGCCGGTGGTGGTGATGCCGGTGAGGATTCGGGTGTTCATGTGCAATACATCTCGCTCATTGCCGCCGGAGCCGGGGCACTACAGCCGCGGAGCGACCAGTTCCTTCAGCTCGACCAGCTTGCCGTGAAAAAGTGGCCGCATTCTGCCACTTTCAGCAGCTCATGGGGGCGCTGCAGGCCGGCGGAGAAGGCATAAACCGACTCGGCATCGATCACTTCGTCCTGCTCCGGCTGGATGATGGTCAGCTCGCAGCGCTCGGCCAACGGCCGGTCGAGCAGGCGCGATACCGCCGGCGCCACCATCAGCAGGCGCTGCAGCGCCACGCCCTCGGCTTCCAGGCGGGCAGCCAGGCGACCGGCGACGAAACCGCCGAAGGAGAAACCCAGCAGGGTCAACGGCAGCCCGGGCTGCTGCGCCATCAGCCAGCGCAGCGACGCCTCGGCGTCGTCCACTTCGCCCTCGACCATGTCGTGCGTACCGGCGCTGGCGCCGACGCCGCGGTAGTTGAAGCGCAACGTGCTGTAGCCGGCATCGCGTGCCGTGCGCTGCAGGGTCGAGACGACCTTGTTCAGCATGGTGCCGCCCTTGACCGGGTTCGGGTGGCAGATCAGGGCCAGCCCCTTGGCCTGGGGCTGTTCGAAGTACAGACCTTCCAGCACACCGCAGGGGCCGTCGAGAGAGAGGGGGGTTTCGCGTTTCAACAAAGCAGGAACTCCGTGACCTTGGGACGAGTCGACTCGTCTTGCTAACTAGCTGCCGGTGACCGCTGCCTCGCGCCGCGGTATACAGAGCAGGTACGAGACGTTAACGTAAGCACAGCCGTTTATATAGAGGAAGGACTCGTGGAACAGACCCTCGCGACCTGGTTGCTCCCGATCGTCGGCCTGATCGCCGGCATCGCCATCGGTTATCTGGTGGCTCGCAGCAGCACGCCGAACCGCACACAGCGTCAGGTCGACGACCTGCAGGAGCGCTTCGACACCTATCAGAGTGAGGTGGTCACCCACTTCAACACCACTGCCAGCCTGCTGCGCAAGCTCACCAGCAATTACCAGGACATCCAGGATCACCTGTCCGACGGGGCCAACCGCCTGGCACTCGACGAACAGACCCGCCAACGCCTGCTGGCCTCGTTGCACAGCGAGGAGAGCAATGGCTCCCGCGAGCGCCTGTCCTCGCTGGCCTTCACCGAGCCGCCGAAGGACTATGCACCGAAAAGCGACGATACCCCCGGCACCCTGCACGAGAACTTCGGCCTGAAGAGCCGTCACTGATCGTCCTGCCTGGCGCAACGCCTCAGCCGTTTCGATACAGTGGATTGAAGTTCAAAAGCATCGCCCCGAGGTCGGGCCTCCCACAAAAGCAGCCTGCACACCTCCGCCCCTTGTGAGGGGCGCGCCCTCGCGGCGATGCAGGCCGAGGGCGCGCCAAAGACCTGAAGCCTACTGGCGCAGCCGCATCGACAGGTCCACCGCGTGCACATGCTTGGTCAGCGCGCCAATGGAGATGTAGTCCACGCCCGTTTCCGCGACGCGGCGCAGCGTCTCGTCACTGATCCCGCCCGACGCCTCCAGCTTGGCCCGGCCGGCGGTGATGCCGACCGCCGCACGCATGTCGTCCAGGCTCAGCTCGTCGAGCATGACGATGTCGGCGCCCGCCTGCAGGGCCTGCTCGAGTTCGTCGAGGCTTTCCACCTCCACCTCCACCGGCTTGCCCGGGGCGATGCGATGCGCGGCGGCGATGGCGGCGGCGATGCCGCCACAGGCCGCGATATGGTTTTCCTTGATCAGGAAGGCGTCGTACAGACCGATGCGATGGTTGTGGCAGCCGCCGCAGGTCACCGCGTACTTCTGCGCCAGGCGCAGCCCGGGAATGGTCTTGCGCGTGTCGAGCAGCCGAACCCCCGTCCCCTCCACCATGTCCGCATAATGACGGCAGCGCGTGGCGACGCCGGAGAGCATCTGCAGGAAGTTCAACGCACTGCGCTCGCCGGTGAGCAGCGCGCGCGCCGGGCCTTCGAGCTGGAACAGCACCCGGTCCGCCTCGACCCGCTCGCCGTCGGCGACCTGCCAGTGCACGGCCACCCGCGGATCGATCTGGCGAAACACCGCATCGACCCAGGCCACACCGCTGATCACCGCCGTCTCGCGAGTGATGACCGCAGCATGCGCCAGGCGCTCGGCAGGGATCAGCTGGGCGGTGATATCGCCGCTGCCGATGTCTTCGGCCAGGGCCCGGCGGACATTGGCGTCGATTTCGGCAGTCAGATCGGCAAGGGTAAGATTCGGCATGGTCGGCTCCTCAAGGTTGCCGGGATTATAAGGGCTGCGCCGGCCGGGCGCAGCGGCGGGCCAGCCATGCTCACGAAGCACCCACCGGCGATTTCTGACCGCTCGGCGGAAAAGCCGCGAGTATCTGTGAGCTGAGTCATGTCCAATGAAAAACCGGGGTTGGCATGCGATCATGATGCTTATAATGGCTTCAAGAAAATTGACGCCACACAAATGACGATGTCCCGGCGGCGAGCACCGTTGTAAAACCGAAGCGCTCGACTATGCTGCGTTGGAATCCGGTTTCGACAAGAGTTCTCCGCGCTGGATCGCGGGCTCGCCTGATTGCCTTTCGCCTTGCTCTGCCACCGTGCTTACCTTTATAAGACGCTGATCAAACAAAGCGTTGTGACCGCCCCCAAGCCGGCGACCGCAGGAGAGTCTCGATGCGAACCGATGCGAAAGTGGTGCACCTGAACAAGGCCGCCCCTGAGCGCAAGCCCTCTTCACCGGCAGGAAGACTGCCCGTGGCGCTCATCAGCGTGCGCGACAAGGCCGCCCAGCACCTGCGCCAGGCCCTGCAGTCGCTTTTCGACAATGCCGATGACTCGCTTTTCGAGATCGCCGACCGCGCCACCAGCAACGCCGAGCAGAACGCCTTCTTCGAAGCCATGCGCGACCTGCGCATGAAGCGTCGCAACATCGAACGCGGGTTCCTGCAGCAGCTGTTCGAATCCTTCGCCACGCTCAATCAGTACGAGATCGGCAAGCCGCCGGCGCTCGAAAACGTATCGTTCGACAACCTGTCCCTGGTACAGAACGACGAACTGGAAGAGTCCGTCGCCATCGACACCATGGTCGCCAAGGTCATGAGCCGTGCCGCGCAACCGCTGGGGCACCTGACCACCCGCATGAATGCGCTGATCAGCAAGAAGCTCGACGACAAGAACAACCCGCTCGGGCCCCATGCGCTCTGCGACTATTTCATCGAGGCCTGCAGCAGCCTTGGCGTGGGCATCAAGGTCAAGCTGATCATCTTCAAGCTCTTCGAAAAATACGTGCTGGGCGACCTCGACCAGCTGTATGCCGAGGCCAACCAGACCCTGGTCGCCGCCGGCATCCTGCCGGAACTGCAGTCCGCACCGCCACGCCGCCAGCAGCGCCCCGGCATGCCAGCCGGCAGCCATGTACCGGCCGCATCGCTTGGCCAGGCCAGCCATGCCGACGAGGGCTTGCAGGAGGCCGCCTTCAGCGCCCTGCACAACCTGCTTTCGGAGCTGCGCGGCAGCAGCGCCCTGCCCGCCCGCAGCATTCCCAGCGACGCCATTCCGATCTCCAGCAACGACCTGCTGCGTCTGCTTTCACACATGCAGACCCGCACCCCGCAGGCCGTCGACGACTTCGACCTGCAGGAACAGCTCGGCAATCTGCTGAGCCGCGTCAGCGCCAAGAGCGGCAAGTCACGCGTGGTCGGCGAGATCGACGACGACGTCATCAACCTGGTCTCCATGCTGTTCGAATTCATCCTCGACGACCGCACCCTGCCGGACTCGCTCAAGGCCCTGATCGGACGCCTGCAGATCCCGCTGCTCAAGGTCGCGGTGCTCGACAAGACCTTTTTCAGTCGCGGCAGCCATCCGGCTCGCCGCCTGCTCAATGAAATCGCCGCTGCCGCCATGGGCTGGGGCGACCAGGACGAGGCCCAGCGCGACAGCCTCTACCAGAAGATCGAACAGATCGTGGCACGCCTGCTCAACGATTTCGTCGACGACCCCACCCTCTTTTCCGAGCTGCTGGCCGACTTCCTTGCCTTCGTTGGCGACGAACGGCGCCGCAGCGAATTGCTCGAGCAGCGCACCCGCGATGCCGAGGAAGGCCGCGCCAAGGCCGAGATTGCCCGCCAGGAAGTGGAGCAGGCCCTGAACCAGCGCCTGCTCGGCAAGACCCTGCCGGAAGTCGTGGTACGCCTGCTGCAGGAGGCCTGGAGCAAGGTCCTGCTGCTGACCTGCCTGAAACACGGCACCCAGTCCGCGGAATGGCAGGCCGCCCTGGACACCATGGATGATCTGGTGTGGAGCGTGACGCCCCACAACGACGACGCATCCCGTGAGCGTCTGCTCGAACTGGTGCCGAGCCTGCTCAAGGCCCTGCGCGAAGGCCTGGTCAGCGCCGCCTTCGACCCCTTCTCCACCGGCGATTTCTTCACCCAGCTCGAGGCGCTTCACGTCCAGACCCTGCAGCGCTATCAGCAGCCCGAGAGCCTGCCAGAGGAAAGCCAACCAGCGACCGGCGAGCCGGAGGTTCATTCCGAAGCCCCTGCCGCGACCGAGACGGCGCCGGCCATGGTCGAAGTCGTCGAGCAGATCGTCCTGCTGGCGCCCGGCGAAAGCCGCGAACCGGAGCCGGAAATCAGCCTGCCGGACAATGATGCGGCCCTGGTTCAGGTCGACAACCTGCGTGTCGGCAGCTGGGTCGAGTTCCAGGAGGACGAGGAACACAAACTGCGTTGCAAGCTGGCCGCGGTGATCAAACCCACCGGCAAATACATCTTCGTCAACCGTACCGGCATGAAGGTCCTGGAAAAGACCCGCATGGGGCTGGCGAGCGAATTCCAGCGCGGCGCCATCCGCCTGCTCAACGACACGCTGCTGTTCGATCGCGCCCTGGAATCGGTAATCGGCAACCTGCGCAAGCTGAAGAACAGCTGACCGCCGACGAGCGGGCCGAGAGGCCCGCCATCCCTGAATTCCCGCCACCTTCCCTGCCGCAACGGCCCATAGTTCGTGCTTGGCTTTTGATCCCGCACAGTTAGAATGCCTGCATCCCCTTCGAGGTGCTTATGCCCAGCCGCCTGAATCCCGAAGACCAGCAGCGCGTCGACGAATACCTGCGCGCACCCCAGCACCAAGTCGAGCGCCAGCCATTCCGCCCCTGGCTCCTGCTCCTGCTCGTGCTGGCCGTGGTGATCGGTCTCGGGCTGCTGAGCCGCCTCCTGAGCCGCCTGGTGTCATGAGCCCGCTCCCCCAGTCGCGCCGCCGATTTCCTTGCAGCCTATGAGTCATTTCCATGTCACATCGAATCGTAATCGTCGGCGGCGGCGCCGGCGGGCTGGAGCTTGCCACCCGCCTGGGTAGGTCCCTGGGCAGGCGCGGCAAGGCCCGCGTCACCCTGGTGGACGCCAACCTCACGCACATCTGGAAACCGCTGTTGCACGAGGTCGCCGCCGGCTCGCTGAACTCCTCCGCCGACGAGCTCAACTACGTGGCCCAGGCCAAATGGAACCATTTCGAGTTCCAGATGGGCCGCATGGCGGGGCTGGATCGCGCCAGCCAATGCATCCAGCTGGAAGCCACCCGGGACGAGTTCGGCATCGAACTAGTTCCCGCCCGCTCGCTGCACTACGACACCCTGGTCATCGCGGTCGGCAGCACCACCAACGATTTCGGCACGACGGGCGCTGCCGAGCACTGCATCTACCTCGACACCCGCGAGCAGGCGGAGCGCTTCCACCGGCAATTGCTGAGCCACTACATGCGCGCCCACGCGGGCGAAAGCGGCTCCAGCGACATCAGCATGGCGATCGTCGGAGCCGGCGCCACCGGCGTCGAGCTCGCGGCCGAACTGCTGCATGCCGCCAAGGAGCTGGCCGCCTATGGCCTGGACGGCATCAAGCCGGAGAACGTGCGGATTACCCTGATCGAGGCCGGACCGAAGGTGCTGCCGGCGCTGCCCGAGCGTATCAGCCAACCCGTCCACCAGACGCTGCTCGACCTGGGGGTGAAGGTGCTCACCGGGGCCGCGGTCAGCGATGTCAGCGCCGAAGGGCTGCATACCAAGCAGGGCGAATTCATTCCAGCCAGCCTCAAGGTCTGGGCGGCGGGAATCAAGGCACCGGCCTTCCTACGCGAACTCGACGGCCTGGAAACCAACCGGATCAACCAGCTGGTGGTGCATCCCACCCTGCAGTGCACTCGCGACGACAATATCTTCGCCTTCGGCGACTGTGCGGCCTGCCCGCAGCCGGACAGCGACCGCAACGTGCCGCCCCGCGCGCAGGCAGCCCACCAGCAGGCTTCGCTGCTTGCCCGCTCGATCCGGCTACGCCTGGAGGGCAAGCCGCTGCCGGGTTACCGCTACAAGGACTACGGCTCGCTGATTTCACTGTCGAGCTTCTCGGCGGTGGGCAACTTGATGGGCAACCTCACCGGCAACGTCATGCTCGAAGGCTGGCTGGCGCGGATGTTCTATATCTCGCTGTACCGCATGCACCAGATCGCGCTCTACGGGATACCGCGGACACTGCTGATGATGCTGGGCGACAAGCTCAGTCGCAGTACCGAGCCTCGGTTGAAGTTACACTGAGGGGCCCTGTACACAGGTCGGAGCCCATAGCCTGAGGCGCACAGGCCGGGCCGGGGCACGTAGCGTAGGTTGGGTCGGGGCGCGCAGCCTGAGGAGCGCAGCGACGAAGCCCAACACGTTCGTCGCCCCTGTTGGGCTTCGCTACGCTCAGCGCCAACCTACCCGTGAACGTCCGGGCCAGAATCCGAACCCAACACGTCCAGCAAGCCCTGCAACACAAAACGAGGACATAAAAAAGCTGGATGCCCTTTCGGATCATCCAGCTTTTTCGGCTTCCCGCGGAAGCTTCGTATGGTGGGTCGTGTAGGATTCGAACCTACGACCAATTGGTTAAAAGCCAACTGCTCTACCAACTGAGCTAACGACCCGCAAATGGTCGGGGTAGGGGGATTCGAACTCCCGACATCCTGCTCCCAAAGCAGGCGCGCTACCGGACTGCGCTATACCCCGATTGGAATTTGGCTCCGCGACCTGGACTCGAACCAGGGACCCAATGATTAACAGTCATTTGCTCTACCGACTGAGCTATCGCGGAACGACTCGCTATTCCAGCTCTTCAGCGGTTACGTTCCCGCTTCAGAGGCGCGCCATTTTACGGTTCCCGGCACCGCTGTCAAGCCTGGAAATGCGATTCCTGACAATACTTTGCGCCTCTTCGAGGCAAACGCCCGAGATGCCCCGGTGACTGGAACGCGCCCCGGGCGTCGGCACCCCGGGGCGGCGTCGGCCAGTATCAGTCGAAGACGATCTGCTCGCCTTCGACCCGCGCCTTGACCGTGCTGCCCGGCGCGAACTGGCCGGAGAGGATCTGCTGCGCCAGCGGGTTCTCGATCCAGCGCTGGATCGCGCGCTTGAGCGGCCGCGCGCCGTAGACCGGGTCGTAGCCGACGGCGATCAGCTTGTCCATCGCCTCCTGGGTCAGTTCCAGGCCCAGCTCGCGTTCGGCCAGACGCTTGCGCAGGCGACCCAGCTGGATCTCGGCGATGCCGGCGATCTGCTCGTGGCCCAGCGGATCGAACACCACCACCTCGTCGATGCGGTTGATGAACTCCGGCCGGAAGTGGTGAGACACCGCATCCATCACCGCCGCCCGCTGGGCCTCCGGATCGCCGACCAGCTCCTGGATCTGCGCCGAGCCGAGGTTCGAGGTCATCACCACCACGGTATTGCGGAAGTCCACGGTGCGCCCGTGGCTGTCGGTCAGGCGACCGTCCTCGAGCACCTGCAGGAGGATGTTGAACACGTCCGGATGGGCCTTCTCCACCTCATCGAGCAGGACCACCGAATACGGCTTGCGGCGCACCGCCTCGGTCAGGTAGCCACCCTCCTCGTAGCCGACGTAGCCCGGCGGGGCGCCGATCAGGCGAGCCACCGAATGCTTCTCCATGAACTCGGACATGTCGATGCGAATCATCGCCTCCTCGGTGTCGAAGAGGAATTCGGCCAGCGCCTTGCACAGCTCGGTCTTGCCCACCCCGGTCGGGCCGAGGAAGAGGAACGAGCCGCTCGGCCGGTTCGGGTCGGCCAGCCCGGCGCGCGAACGGCGCACGGCATTGGCCACGGCGACCACCGCCTCGTGCTGGCCGATCACCCGCTGGTGCAGCATGTCTTCCATGCGCAGCAGCTTCTCGCGCTCGCCTTCGAGCATCTTCGACACCGGAATGCCGGTCCACTTGGAGACCACCTCGGCGATTTCCTCGTCGGTCACCTTGTTGCGCAACAGCTGGTTCTCCGCCTTGCCGTGCTGGTCGACCATCTGCAGGCTGCGCTCCAGATCGGGGATGATGCCGTACTGCAGCTCGGCCATGCGCGCCAGGTCGCCCTTGCGCCGCGCGGCTTCGAGGTCGGCCTTGGCCTGCTCGATCTTCTGCTGGATCTGCGCCGAGCCCTGCACCTCGGCCTTCTCCGACTTCCAGATTTCCTCGAGGTCGGCGTATTCCTTCTCCAGCTTGGCAATGTCGCCCTCGAGCTTGGCCAGGCGTTTCTTGGTCGCCTCGTCGTCTTCCTTCTTCAGCGCCTCGCGCTCGATCTTCAGCTGGATCAGGCGGCGATCGAGGCGGTCCAGCTCCTCAGGCTTGGAGTCGATTTCCATGCGGATGCGGCTGGCGGCCTCGTCGATCAGGTCGATGGCCTTGTCCGGCAGCTGGCGGTCGGTGATGTAGCGGTGCGACAGCTTGGCCGCGGCGATGATCGCACCGTCGGTGATGGTCACCCCGTGGTGCACCTCGTAGCGCTCCTTGAGGCCGCGCAGGATGGCGATGGTGTCCTCCTCGCTCGGCTCGTCGACCAGCACCTTCTGGAAGCGCCGCTCCAGCGCGGCGTCCTTCTCGATGTACTGGCGGTACTCGTCCAGCGTGGTGGCGCCGACGCAATGCAGCTCGCCGCGCGCCAGCGCCGGCTTGAGCATGTTGCCGGCGTCCATGGCGCCCTCGGCCTTGCCGGCGCCGACCATGGTATGCAGCTCGTCGATGAACAGGATGATCCGCCCTTCCTGCTTGCTCAGCTCGTTGAGCACCGCCTTCAAGCGTTCCTCGAACTCGCCGCGGAACTTGGCGCCGGCGATCAGCGCGCCCATGTCCAGCGCCAGCAGGCGCTTGTCCTTGAGGCCGTCGGGCACCTCGCCGTTGACGATGCGCTGGGCCAGGCCCTCGACGATGGCGGTCTTGCCGACGCCCGGCTCGCCGATCAGCACCGGGTTGTTCTTGGTGCGCCGCTGCAGCACCTGGATGGTGCGGCGAATCTCGTCGTCGCGGCCGATCACCGGGTCGAGCTTGCCGTCCTCGGCGCGCTTGGTCATGTCCACGGTGTACTTGTCCAGCGCCTGACGCGACTCCTCGGCGTTGGGATCGTTGACCGCCTCGCCGCCGCGCAAGTTGGCGATGGCGTTCTCCAGCGCCTTCTTGCTCACGCCCTGGGCCAGCAACAGCTTGCCCAGGCGGGTGTTGCCGTCGAGCGCGGCGAGCAGCACCAGCTCGCTGGAGATGTACTGGTCGCCCTTCTGCTGGGCCAGGCGATCGGCCTGGTTGAGCAGGCGCGCCAGGTCCTGGGACAGGTTCATGTCGCCGGTGGGGTTCTGCAGCTTGGGCAGTTGGTCGAGTTCCTTGGTCAGCGCCTGGCGCAGGGCGTTGATGTCGAAGCCAACCTGCATCAGCAGCGGCTTGATCGAGCCGCCCTGCTGCTCGAGCAGCGCCTGCATCAGGTGCAGCGGCTCGATGGAGGGGTGATCCAGGCCGACGGCGATGGACTGGGCGTCGGAGAGTGCAAGCTGCAGCTTGCTGGTCAAACGATCGATACGCATGGACGTTCATCCTCAAGGTAAAGGCAGGCCGGCGCGTGAATCGCCATTACAGAAACCTGCGAGATGCAGCATAGATGAGGATGATTGTTGGAGATTCAAGGCAGATGACATTGATGCAGGTCATGCCCGGACCCGACAGTCACGCCTGGCGATGGTGCGCCGGGGCTAGCGCTCCAGCCAGACCAGGCTGGCGAAGCGGCCAGTATGCGGGGTGCGGCGGTAGGAATAGAAACGCGGATCGGCGAAGGTGCACAGGCCGCCGCCGTACACCGCGTTCACGCCACGGGCAGCCAGGCGGATACGCGCCAGCTGGTAGAGATCGGCCATGAAGCGCCCGGCATTGTGGCTCGGCGCAAATGCCTCGGTGGCGGCCGCGTGCTGCGCCAGGAAGGCCTCGCGCACTTCGGGCCCGACCTCGAATGCCGCCGGGCCGATAGCCGGGCCGAGCCAGACCAGCAACTCCTCGGCCGGCACCGCCAGCGCCTGCAGCGTCGCTTCGAGCACGCCGCCGGCCA
>NZ_AZSV01000029.1:0-48783 GCF_000582595.1 Pseudomonas sp. BAY1663 | reverse complement strand
CGGCGAAGCCGCGCCCCGCCTCGCCGGCGCGCGCCGCCTCGATCGCCGCGTTGAGCGCCAGCAGGTTGGTCTGCTCGGCGATGGCGCGGATCACGTCGAGCACGCCGACGATGCCCTGCACATCCTGCTGCAGCCCCTCCAGCGACTCGCCGCTGTCGCGCAGCTCGCCCACCAGCCCGTGGATCTGCTCGATGCTGCGGTCCACCACCTGCTTGGCGGCTAGCCCCTGCTGATCGGTTTCCCGTGCGGCTTCGGCGGCACGCTGGGCACTCATCGCCACCTCGTTGGCGGCGGCGGACATCTCGTTGATCGCGGTGGCGACCTGGTCGGTCTCGTGGCGCTGGTCGGCCATGGCCTGTTCGGAACGCTGTGCCTGGCTGGCCACCGCGCCGACCAGCCCGGTGAGCTGGGTAGTGGTGCCGGCGACCTGCTGTACCAGCGAATGGATCTTCTCGACGAAACGGTTGAACGAGCCGGCCAGCTCGCCCAGCTCGTCCTGGCTGGTGACCGGCAGGCGCTGGGTCAGGTCGCCGTCGCCCTCGGCCATGTCGTCGAGGTTGTGCTTGATCCGCAGCAACGGACGCAGGATGGCGTTGCTGAACAACACGGCGAGGCCGGCCATGATCAGCAGCAACAACAGCGCGGCGCCGAGCATGATCATGGCCAGGCCGTCGATGCGCTGCTGGAAGACCACGCGGGCCGCCTGCACATCGCGCTCGACGTCGTCCAGGTTCAGCGAGGTGCCGAACGCCAGGCTCCACTTCGGCAGGTACTCGGCATAACCGACCTTGGGCACCAGCGCGTCGCTGCCGGGCACGGCGAAGCTGTAGTCGACGAAATGGCTGCCGTTCTGCCCCGCCTTGACCAGCTCGCGGATCGCGTAGACGCCCTCGGGGTCGCGGAAGTCGGCGAAGCTTTCGCCGATCCGCTCACGGCTATCGCCCTGGAACACGCGCACCGACCTGTCGTCATAGCCCCAGAAATAACCCTCGCGTCCATAGGCCAGGCGCTCGAGAATCCCCACCGCCTCGTCGCGGGCCTCCCTGTCGTTGGCTGCGGAGCGCTCGTAGATGGGGGCAATCGCGTTGCGTGCCAGTTCGACGTAGTGCGCGAGCTCCGCGCGCCGGTCCTGGATCAGGCTTGCCCGTGTCTGCGCTTCCTGCTGGTCGGCCAGGTCCTGCAACTCGACGACCGCAACGCTGCTGAGCACGATGGCCAACAAGAGAATCGGCCCGAGAGCAAGCAGCAGCAGCTTCACGCGCAGACGTAAGGAGGACAACATGATGGACATAACCCCTATTAATGCATGGATAAGTAGTGCCATTGTGCCATTGACTACATGATCCTAGAAGGCTATGCACCACTGACGAAAGTCTGGTGCGAAGCGCGCTCCAGCCGCTCGGCACCATGAACTCGACACCACGAAAAAGCCCCGCCGAAGCGGGGCTTTTCGCATGCGGTACGAACCCGGGTGGCTTACGACTTGTGGCCCAGCTTGCGCAGCTCTTCGTCACGCAGCTCGCGCCGCAGGATCTTGCCGACGTTGGTGGTCGGCAGGCTGTCGCGAAATTCGACGGTTTTCGGTCGCTTGTAGCCGGTCAGGTTGTCATGCATGTGCTGCATCACCTGTTCCTTGGTCAGGCTCTCGCCCGGCTTGACCACCACGAACAGCTTGATCGCCTCACCGGACTTCTCGTCGGGGATGCCGATGGCCGCGCACTGCAACACGCCGGGCAGCGTGGCGAGCACGTCTTCCAGCTCGTTCGGGTAAACATTGAAGCCGGAGACCAGGATCATGTCCTTCTTGCGATCGACGATGCGCAGGTAGCCATCCTCCTGAATCACCCCGATGTCGCCGGTCTTCAGCCAGCCATCGGCGCTGAGGATCTCGTCGGTGGCTTCCGGGCGCTGCCAGTAGCCTTTCATCACCTGCGGGCCACGCACGCACAGCTCGCCGATAGAGCCGATCGGCAGATCGTTGCCGTCATCGTCGATGACCTTGCAGTCGGTGGAAGGCAGCGGGATGCCGATGGTGCCGATCTGGATCCTGCCGACGGGGTTCACCGAGACCACCGGGCTGGTTTCGGTCATACCGAACCCTTCACAGATGTCGCACCCGGTGACGGCCTTCCAGCGCTCGGCGGTGGCCAGCTGCAACGCCATACCACCGGAAACGGTGAGCTTCAGCGCGGAGAAGTCCAGCTTGCGGAAGCCCTCGTTGTTGCACAGGGCGACGAACAGGGTGTTGAGGCCTACGAAGCCGGTGAAGCGGTACTTGCCCAGGTCCTTGATGAAGGCCGGCAGGTCGCGCGGGTTGCTGATCAGTACGTTATGCGCGCCGATCAGCATCATCGCCATGCAGTGAAAGGTGAAGGCGTAGATGTGGTACAGCGGCAGCGGCGCCACCATCACCTCGGAGCCTTCGCTCAGGGTGCTGCCCATCAACGCACGATTCTGCAGCATGTTGGCGACGATGTTGCGGTGGGTCAGCATGGCGCCCTTGGCCACGCCGGTGGTGCCGCCGGTGTATTGCAGCACGGCGACGTCGCTGCCGTTCGGCGCCGCCTCCCGTACCGCCTTGCCACGCCCCAGGGCCATGGCATCGTTGAAGCCGACGGCTTTCGGCAGGCTATAGGCCGGCACCATCTTCTTCACGTGCTTGACCACGGCGTTGACCAGCATGCGCTTGAGCGGCGGCAGCATGTCGCCGACCTCGGTGACCACCACGTGCCGGATGCCGGTCCTGGGCAGCACATCCTCGGCCAGGTGCGCCATGTTGGCCAGGCAGACCAGCGCCTTGGCGCCGGCATCGTTGAACTGGTGCTCCATCTCCCGCGCGGTGTACAGCGGGTTGGTGTTGACCACGATGAGCCCGGCACGCATGGCGCCGAAGACCACGATCGGGTACTGGATCAGGTTGGGCAGTTGCACGGCGATACGGTCGCCGGGCTGAAGATCGGTGTTGTGCTGCAGGTAGGCCGCGAAATCGCCGGAAAGCTTGTACAGCTCACCGTAGGTCAGGGTCTTGCCGAGATTGCTGAAGGCCGGCTTGTCCGCGAAACGCTCGCAGGATTGTTTCAGCACAGCCTGGATGTTCTGGTATTCGTCGGGATCGATCTCGCGTGCGACCCCCACAGGATATTTATCCTTCCAGAAGTTATCGGTCATGAACCCCACTCCTAAACGACAGCTTTTACTGCGCAAATGGCAGCTGTTTTGTTGTGATTTGTTAATTTTTGTACTGCTATCCGGGCAGAAAGCGATCCGAGGTTAGCAGCTTTGCATCGGAGCGAATAGAGTCCGAACAGGCAATAATCGACATAAAGTGACCGGAATAAAACTTGCGGTCACCACATACCTTCACCCGGCCGAGGCCCACGCGACGGCGCCATCAGGCGATGTCGCGCAACTCTCGACGCAGGATCTTGCCGACCGGGGTCATGGGCAGCGAATCCCTGAACACGTAGTGCCTGGGCATCTTGTAGCCGGTGAAATTCTCCCGGCAGTAGGCCTGCAGCTCTTCCTGGGTCAGACTCGGGTCACGCGCGACGACGAAGAGCTTGACCGCCTCGCCGGACCTCTCGTCCGCCACGCCGATGGCCGCGCAACTGGCGACCTTCGGATGCGCCATCACGACGTCCTCGATCTCGTTGGGATAGACGTTGAAACCCGAGACGATGATCAGGTCCTTCTTGCGATCGACGATCCGCACGAAGCCGTCCTCGTCGATCACCGCGATGTCGCCGGTCTTCAGCCAGCCATCCTCGTCCAGCACCTCGACAGTGGCCTCGGGACGCTGCCAGTAGCCCTTCATCACCTGCGGCCCCTTGACGCACAGCTCGCCGCGCTCGCCGATCGGCAAGGCGTTGCCGGCGTCGTCGACGACCTTCACCGTGGTGCCCGGCACCGGCAGGCCGACGGTGCCCAGGCGCGAATGCTCGCCATGCGGGTTGGCGCAGACCACCGGCGAGGTTTCGGTCAAGCCATAACCCTCCACCACCGTGCAACCGGTCATGCTCTTCCAGCGCTCGGCCACCGCCGAGACCAGCGCCGTGCCGCCGGAGTTGGTGCCCTTGAGCCGGGAAAAATCGATTTTCCTGAAGTCCGGGTGCGACATCAGCGCGACGAACAGGGTGTTGAGGCCGAGGAAGGTGGAGAACTGCCAGCGCTGCAGCTCCTTGACGAAACCGTCGATGTCACGCGGGTTGGTGATCAGCACGTTGTGGTTGCCGGTGGCCAGCATGCACATGCAGTTCACCGTGAAGGCGTAGATGTGATACAGCGGCAGCGGCGCAATCATCACCTCCTGCCCTTCGCGGATGATCGGATGGCCGTGCTCGTCGAGCTGCTGCATGTTGGCGCGGACCTGCAGCATGTTCGCCACCAGGTTGCCGTGGGTCAGCATCGCGCCCTTGGCCACGCCAGTGGTGCCGCCGGTGTACTGCAGCACCGCCACGTTATCGAGCCCCAGCGGGGCGGGCCGGTGGCTGAAACGCGCGCCCTCGCGCAGCAGGTCCCTGAAGGCGGTCGCCTGCGGCAGACTGTACGATGGGACCATCTTCTTCACGTGCTTGATGGCCGCATTCACCAGCAGCCCCTTGAGCGACGGCAGCATGTCACCGATGCGGGCCTCGATCAGGTGTTCGATCTCGGTATCGGCCAGTACCTGCTGCACGTGATGCCCGAAGGTATTGAGGTAGACCAGCGCGCGGCGCCCGAATCCTGGAACTGGTGACGCATCTCCCGGGCGGTGTACAGCGGGTTGGTGTTGACCACGACGAGGCCGGCACGCAGCGCGCCGAACACCGCGATGGGGTACTGCAGCAGATTGGGCATCTGGATCGCGATGCGATCGCCCGGCTGCAGGTCGGTATGATGCTGCAGCCAGGCGGCGAACGCCGCGGAGTAGCGTTCCAGGTCAGCGTAGCTGAGGGTGACCCCCATGTTGCTGAAGGCGGGCCGGTCCGCGTGGGTCTTGCAGGCGCGCTCGAACACCTCGATCACCGAGCGATACGCGCCCAGGTCGATATCGTTGGGCACGCCGGCGGGGCGTTTGTCGTTCCAGAATTCAGGCTGCATTGTTATTGGCCTCGTTTACCTGAGAGTGGCGGGCTGTCACGAACTTATCAGTTCGGCGTTACCGCGCAACAGCGAGGCGGCGTAATCACTGACGTGAATCTTCCACCACGCCTGCCCGCGTCCGCCGTCGGGGCTCGCCGCCCGCATGCGCTCGCAGTGAAACGGCAACAGCCCCTACAATGCAGCGCAACGCGCAGGCAAAGCGATACGGATGTCCGCGCACCACGCATTCGAACCAGCCGGGCGCACAGCCCAGCGATCCGGCACCAGCCCCGAGGAAACTCCATGAGCACCATCAGCAATACGCCCTACTCCGCACTGGAAGTCGGCCAGAAAGCGAGCTTCGAGAAGACCGTCGGCGAGCGCGACATCCAGCTTTTCGCAGCGATGTCCGGCGACCGCAACCCGGTGCACCTGGATGCCGAGTTCGCCGCCGGCACCCTGTTCAAGGAGCGTATCGCCCACGGCATGTTCAGCGGAGCCCTGATAAGCGCCGCCGTGGCCTGCACCCTGCCGGGCCCGGGCACCATCTACCTGGGGCAGACCATGAAGTTCACCCGCCCGGTCAAGATCGGCGACACCCTCACCGTACGCCTGGAAATCCTCGAGAAGCTGCCGAAGAATCGCCTGCGCATCGCCACGCAGGTGTTCAACCAGAACGATGAGCAAGTGGTCGATGGCGAGGCGGAAGTGCTCGCCCCGCGCAAGCAGGAAACCGTGGAACTGAAGGAATTGCCGCCGATCAGCATCGGCTGAGTTCATCAGGCATGCTCGCCATGCCTTGCGGCATGGCGGTCCGAGGAAGGGACAAGGCCGAACAGCTGCAGGAGAGGGCCATGCCCGCGAAGTATCCGCATGCTGAATGTTCGCGGGCACGGCCCGCTCCTACGGGAGCCGTGCATCCGCAACATTGCAAAAGCAAAAAAAAGGCGACCAGAGGTCGCCCAAATGCCTTGCGTGCTCTTTGTATCTGTCGGGATCAACCCTTCTTCTTGTGCGAATCCCGCCAGATGAAATAACCGACACCACCGAAGAAGGCGATCATCAGGCCGACCGTGACCACCCCAGCGAGCACTACACTATCGACAAACATGAGACCTACCTCCGTAACCATTTCAATGTCCGATGGCTGCAAGTTAAACCTGCTCGGCCCTGAAAAAATTGACCGGGGTCAATGGCCGGAAAATGCCGGCTGCAAGGGCATCCAACGACTGATCTGGATCAAGGAAACAGGGCTGTTCGGGGCAGTTTGACGCAGGCGGGCCGGCCTGCTCAGAAGCAGAACGCTTCACGGGGAAAGAAAACAATCGCGAAAAGGAATGAAGCGGCGCCGCAAGGGTGCTCCGCTCACCGCGATAAGGCCTGGATTCAGCGCTTCTTGGACTTGCCCTTGCCTTTCTTCTTCGGCTTGCCCAATGGCAACGCCTGCTCGAAGGCCTGGCGCATCTCGTCGAGGCGCTTGTCGTTCAGGTCGTGGATGCGCTTGCTGCGTTCGGCGTTGAAGTCGATCAGCTTTTCGTCACTGCTCATGGTTCGGACTCGGATGGATCAGGCGAAAGGTCAGGTTCAGCCGCGGCGTCAGCACCTGGCGCGTGCGGGCGATCTGGTGCTGCCAATGATGCTGGGTCGCCCCGCCCATGACCAGCAGCGAACCATGGCCGAGTGCGAGGGAATGCTCGATGCGGCTGCTGCCCTTGCGCCGCAGATCGAAACGCCGCACCGCCCCCAGGCTCAGCGAGGCCAGCAACGGTTCGCACCCCAGCTCCGGCTCGTCATCGCTGTGCCAGCCCATGGCATCCTGCCCGTCACGGTACAGATTGAGCAACGCGCCATTGAACCGTCCGTCGACTTCGGCCTGCAGGCGCCGGCGGATTTCCTCCAGCAGCGGCGTCCACGGCAGCGGCTCGTGCAGCAGGCCGGAATAGCGATAACGGGCCTCGGCATCGCCATACCAGGCCACCAGCCGCGGCACCGCCAGGGTACGGCCGTAGACCCGCACCTGCGGCTGCTCCCAGGGGGTTTCGGCGATCAGGCGGTGCAGCCAGGCGTC
Source organism: Pseudomonas sp. BAY1663 (assembly GCF_000582595.1). NCBI lineage: Bacteria > Pseudomonadati > Pseudomonadota > Gammaproteobacteria > Pseudomonadales > Pseudomonadaceae > Pseudomonas > Pseudomonas sp. BAY1663. Next base: position 41,654 of record NZ_AZSV01000029.1, on the reverse strand, counting down.
GGCCGTTGCGCGATCCAGCCAGTGCGGCAGGTAACGCAGGCAGGCATCGGGCAGGTCGATCGCAACGGGTTGCGCGGTGAGCCTGGAGGGCAACGACGACTCAGACTTCGACATCCACCCAAAGCCCCTGGCGCGGCAGCTCGTCCAACTCTGCCTGATCGTCCTCGGCCGTCTCGCCCGTGGCCAGCTCCTCGGGCGTATAGCCGCGACGCTGCCGCCGCCGCTGCTCGTCGCGCAGCATCTGCTCGGCCTCCTGCGGGTGGCGTCGATCGAGGCTGACGGCACTTTCGCCGGAGCTCGGCTGCACCGGCGTCACGGGGGCGATGTCCGGGCGCGGCTTGACCACGTCCTGCTGGGCAGTGACCTGGATAACGCCTGATGGAATGGGTGGCAGCATGCGCGTTTCCCTCTTGAGCGCTTGATCGGCCGGACACCGTTCAACTTTAGCAGGGCCGCTACACTTCAAGCGGGCCCGTATCGGACGTCGCTCTCGCCACGACGTTCCGTTAACATAGCCGGCTTTTTTCACAGCGGGAGGCAGCATGGCGCAGCAGTATCTACCGGGGCAACGCTGGATCAGCGACAGCGAGGCGGAACTCGGCCTCGGAACCATCCTGACCCAGGATGGGCGAATGCTCACCGTGCTCTATCCCGCCACCGGTGAAACCCGCCAATACGCGACGCGCAGCGCCCCGCTGACCCGCGTACGTTTCGTCCCCGGCGACGAGATCGCCCACTTCGAAGGCTGGAAGATGACCGTACGCGAGGTCGAGGACGTCGACGGCCTGCTGGTCTACCACGGCCTGGCCGCGCAGAACGAAGCCCGCAGCCTGCCGGAAACCCAGCTGTCCAACTTCATCCAGTTCCGCCTGGCCAGCGACCGTCTGTTCGCCGGGCAGATCGATCCGCTCAACTGGTTCAGCCTGCGCTACTACACCCTGCAGCACCAGAGCGCCCAGCTGCAGTCCATGCTGTGGGGCCTGGGCGGGGCGCGGGCGCAACCGATCTCCCATCAATTGCACATCGCCAAGGAAGTCGCCGACCGCATCGCCCCGCGCGTGCTGCTGGCCGACGAAGTGGGCCTGGGCAAGACCATCGAGGCCGGCCTGATCATCCACCGCCAGCTGCTTTCCGGCCGTGCCAGCCGCGTGCTGATCCTGGTCCCGGAGAATCTCCAGCACCAGTGGCTGGTGGAGATGCGCCGCCGTTTCAACCTGCAGGTGGCGCTGTTCGACGATGAACGCTTCATCGAGAGCGACGCCAGCAACCCCTTCGAGGATGCCCAGCTCGCCCTGGTCTCGCTGGACTGGCTGAAGGACGACGAGCGCGCCCAGGACGCCGCCTTCGCCGCCGGCTGGGACCTGCTGGTGGTGGACGAGGCGCATCATCTGGTCTGGCACCCGGAAAACGCCAGTGCCGAATACCGGCTGGTCGAGCAACTGGCCGAGGTCATCCCCGGCGTGCTGCTGCTCACCGCCACGCCCGAGCAACTCGGCCAGGACAGCCACTTCGCCCGCCTGCGCCTGCTCGATCCCAACCGTTTCCATGACCTGGAAGCCTTCCGTGCCGAGAGCAGCAGCTACCAGCCGGTGGCCCGCGCGGTGCAGGAGCTGCTCGACGACGGCCGCCTGTCGCAGGAAGCGCACCAGATCATCCACGGCTTCCTCGGCGCCGAAGGCGAAGCCCTGCTCGCCGCCGCCACCGACGGCGACACCGCGGCCAGCGGCCGGCTGATCCGCGAGCTGCTCGACCGCCATGGCACCGGGCGCCTGCTGTTCCGCAACACCCGCGCCGCCGTGCAGGGCTTCCCCGAGCGCCAGTTGCATCCCTACCCGCTGCCCTGCCCGGCCGAATACCTCGAGCTGCCGCTGGGCGAGCACGCCGAGCTGTACCCGGAGGTGGCCTTCCAGAGCCAGCAGGACGACGGCGAGGCGGGCAACCGCTGGTGGCAGTTCGACCCACGCGTCGAATGGCTGATCGACACCCTGAAGATGCTGAAGAAGTACAAGGTGCTGGTGATCTGCGCCCACGCCGAGACCGCGCTGGACCTCGAGGACGCCCTGCGCGTGCGCTCCGGCATCCCTGCCACGGTGTTCCACGAAGGCATGAGCATCCTCGAGCGCGACCGCGCCGCCGCCTATTTCGCCGACGAGGAATTCGGCGCCCAGGTGCTGATCTGCTCCGAGATCGGCAGCGAGGGCCGCAACTTCCAGTTCAGCCATCATCTGGTCCTGTTCGACCTGCCGGCCCACCCGGACCTGCTCGAACAGCGCATCGGCCGCCTCGACCGCATCGGCCAGCAGCACCGCATCCAGCTGCACGTACCGTATCTGGAAACCAGCCCGCAGGAACGCCTGTTCCAGTGGTACCACCAGGCGCTGAATGCCTTCCTCGCCACCTGCCCCACCGGCAATGCCTTGCAGCACCAGTTCGGCCCACGCCTGCTGGCGCAGCTGGAAGAAGGCGACGACGATGCATTCCAGGGCCTGATCGACGAAGCCCGCGCCGAGCGCGAGCGCCTGGAGAGCGAGTTGCACAGCGGCCGCGACCGTTTGCTGGAGCTCAATTCCGGCGGTGGCGAGCAGGGCAAGGCGCTGGTGGACGCCATCGAGGAGCAGGACGACCAGTTCGCCCTGCCGATCTACATGGAACAGCTGTTCGACGCCTTCGGCATCGACAGCGAGGACCATTCGGAAAACGCCCTGGTGCTGCGCCCCAGCGAAAAGATGCTGGACGCCAGCTTCCCGCTGGGCGACGACGAGGCGGTGACCATCACCTATGACCGCGAGCAGGCCCTGGCCCGCGAGGACATGCAGTTCCTCACCTGGGAACACCCCATGGTGCAGGGCGGCATGGACCTGGTGCTGTCCGGCTCGATGGGCAACACCGCGGTGGCGCTGATCAAGAACAAGGCGCTCAAACCCGGCACCGTGCTACTGGAACTGTTGTTCGTCAGCGAGGTGGTGGCGCCGCGCGCCCTGCAGTTGAGCCGCTTCCTGCCGCCGCTGGCGCTGCGTTGCCTGCTGGACGGCAACGGCAACGACCTGGCCGCCAAGGTCGCCTTCGAGACCCTCAACGACCAGCTCGAAAGCGTGCCGCGCGCCAGCGCCAACAAGTTCGTCCAGGCCCAGCGTGACGTGCTGGCGGCGCAGATTGCCGCCGCCGAAGCCAAGATCGCGCCGCGCCATGCCCAGCGTGTCGCCGAGGCCCAGCGCCGGCTCGAAGCCGACCTGGACGAAGAACTGGCGCGCCTGGTGGCCCTGCAGGCGGTCAACCCGAGCGTGCGCGACAGCGAGATCGACGCCCTGCGCAAACAGCGCGAGGAAGGCCTGGCGGCGCTGGACAAGGCGGCCCTGCGCCTGGAAGCAATCCGGGTGCTGGTCGCCGGCTGACACCAAAAAGCCCAAAAGCATCGCCCCGAGGTCGGGCCTCCCACAAAAGCGGCAGGTGCACACCGAACCCAGTGGGCACGCCCCCGCGGCGATGCAGGCCGAAGGACTGCTAGCTTGAAGCCTGAAGCTCAAAAAGCATCGCCCCGGGAGCGAGCCTCCCACAAAAGCAGCGCCTGCATACCGCCCCTCCTGTGGGAGGCGCGCCCTCGCGGCGATTGCAGGCCGAAGGACTGCCCGAAGCCCGGAGCTTAAAAGCAGCCCCGCTCGGCGCGGGCGATGCGCCAGTAGGCCTCGATACGCGCCACCAGCGCCTTCGGCGACTCGGCATAGAGCCGCCAGCCGCCGGCGAAGGCGGACGCCTGCAGCTCGGCGCGACGCGCCTCGATCAGCGACGCGATCCGTTCGCACGTCGCCGGCTCGCCGAACAGTGCCGGCTCGGTTTCGAGCAGCCGGTGCATCATCGCCAGGTCGTGATCGTCGCCCAGGTCGTCGGCCAGGCGCTTGAGCAGCCTGCAGCGGCAGTCGAACATCCCCGGCCAGCACGGCGCGAGCAACTGGCTGTGATACCACTGGTCCTTCACCCGCTTGCGCCATTCGTGCAGGCATTCGTCGCTGGGCTCGCGCTGTGCTCGGGCGAGATCCCGGCGCCCCTCGCGATAGCTGCGCCCGAGCCCTGCCTCCAGCAGCGCGAAACCCTTGCCATCGAGCGGCCAGTCGTCTACCCGCACGGCCAGTTCGCGCAGTCGTAGCAGCACCTGCTCGATGTCCGTTTCGAGCGAGCCGCCCACGACCGGCTCGGCTCGCTGGGCCAGACGCTGGCGCGCCTGCTGTAGCGGATCGCGGGCGAAGAAGCGTGGTGCGCCTCGGCCAGCGCATCCCAGCTCTCCAGCATGGCAGCGGCTTCGCGCGATTCGGCCAGCGCACGGCCAAGATCGCGCACGCAGCGGTTCTCGCGCGCGAAGGTAGCGCCCAGCGGCTCGCGCACCAGCCGCAAGAGCGCACGCAGTTCCTTGAAGCGTTTGCGCGCCTGATGCACACCCTCGGCCCGCTCCGCAGCCGGTAGCGCCAGGGCCCGCATCGCTTCACTGATGCGGTCCAGCGCCGCCTTGCGCACCTCCTTGGCGGCGTTGCGACGGGGACGAATTCGATAGGCCATGATGACTCCCTGCACGAAGGTCGCTGCGGCCCGGGATTCACAGGCTAAGCCCGCCTTCGACGGGACAATGTGAAGTCTGTGTGACAGCGGATTTCGCCGCTGGCCGTCTCAACCGTAGCGCTTGCGCGCCTCGATGGCCAGGCCGCTACCGATGCTGCCGAAGCGGTTGCCCTCGACATGCCGCGCCCGTGGCAACAGCCTGGCGACACTCTGACGCAGCGCCGGGATGGCGCTCGAGCCGCCGGTGAAGAACACCGTGTCGACCGCGTCGTGGCGCACGCCGGCATCGACCAGCAGTTGTCCGACGCTGATCCCGATGCGCTCGAGCAGCGGCGCGATGGCGCCCTCGAAGGCGCTGCGGCTCAGCTCGACGCGCAGTCCCGGCTCGATGCGCTGGAAGTCGATGGGATAGCACGCCTGCTCGGTCAACTCGATCTTGCCCTGCTCCACCTGCATCGCCAGCCAGTGCCCGGCGCGCTGCTCGATCAGGCGGAACAGCCGGTCGATGCCGGTGGGATCGACGATGTCGTAGCGCATGCTCTGCAGCGCCCGCTGCGAAGCCGGTGCGTAGACCGCGTTGATGGTGTGCCAGGTGGCCAGGTTGAGGTGGGTGCTGGTGGGCATCGGCGCATCGCTCTTCATCCGGCTGCCGTAGCCGAACAGCGGCATCACGCCCTGCAGGCTGAGCTGCTTGTCGAAATCGGTACCGCCGATGTGCACGCCGGTGGTCGCGAGGATGTCCGCCTGGCGGTCGTCGACGCTGCGCCGCTCGGGCGACAGCCGCACCAACGAGAAATCCGAGGTACCGCCGCCGATGTCGACGATCAGCACCCGCTCTTCCCGCTCGATGCGCGACTCGTAGTCGAACGCCGCGGCGATCGGTTCGAACTGGAAGGAGACGTCCTGGAAGCCGATCTTGCGCGCCGCGGCAGCCAGAGTATCGGCCGCCTCGCGGTCGGCCTGCGGGTCGTCGTCGACGAAGAACACCGGCCGTCCCAACACCACCTCCTCGAACGGTCGCCCGGCCGCGGCCTCGGCGCGTTGCTTGAGGGTGCCGAGGAACAGCCCGAGGATGTCCTTGAACGGCATGGCGCTGCCGAGCACGGTGGTCTCGCTCTTCAGCAGCTTGGAACCCAGCAGGCTCTTGAGCGAGCGCATCAGCCGGCCTTCGTAGCCCTCCAGATATTCGTCCAGCGCCTGGCGGCCATAGACCGGCCGGCGCTCCTCAGTATTGAAGAACACCACCGAGGGCAACGTCGGCTGTTCGCCTTCCAGCACGATCAGCGGATCGACGCCCGGCCGCCACCAGCCGACCGTGGAATTGGAGGTGCCGAAGTCGATGCCGCAGGCGCGGGCGGGAGAGGCGTTTTGCATGGAGGGTACCGGACTGCCGAAAAACGGCCGCGCAGTGTAATGGAGGTCGCGCGCGGATGCAGGCCGATCGTCGTGTGGGCTGCGAGATAGATGGACCCGGGGCCTCGCAGCCATAGGGATTTGAAAGCGCCCCCGACAACGCCCTAGGCCGGCACCGCCTCCGCCGCTGGAGCATCCGCCGCCATGCCGGCGGTCATCCGCTGCGAATCCCGGCAGAACGTCCGCGATGCCTGGAACAGGAACACCATGGTCAGCAGCAACGACGCCGGGATCAGGTACATCGCGCCATGCAGCCCTTCGGCGCGGAAGGCTTCGCTCATCTCGCCGGCGCCGGCCGCGAGCATCGCCGCCTCGGCGAAATGGTCCGAGAGCAGCCCCACCACCACCGTGCCCATGCCGCCGCCGAGCAGGTACAGCCCGGCGAAGAACAGCGCCATGGCCGTGGCCCGCAGGCGCGGCTCGACCACGTCCTGGATCGCGGTGTAGACGCAGGTGTAGAAGTTGTACGAGAACAGCCAGCCGATGCTGAACACCGCGACGAAGATGCCGACCTCGATACGCCCCGCCAGCAGCGCATAACCGGTGGCGAGCGTGGCGATCAGCATGCTCGCCGCGGCGAACACCAGCCGGCCGCGGGCGAAACGCTGATGAATCCGGTCCGCCACCCAGCCGCCCAGCGTCAGCCCGACCAGCCCGGTGAGCCCGACGATCACGCCGGTGGCCACCGAGGCCTCCACCAGCGGCACCGCGTGATAGCGCATCAGCAGGGGCACCATGAAGGCATTGCAGGCATAAGTGGCGAAGTTGAAGGCCAGCCCGGCCAGCACCAGCCACCAGAAGGTACGGATCGCCAGGACCTTGCGCACCGGCTGGCTGACCGGCGCCTGGGATACCTTGACCGCCTCGGCGGCGCCGCGCTGCGGTTCCCTGACCAGGAAGATGAACAACGCCAGCACCAGCCCCGGTACCGCGGCGATGAAGAACGGCGCGCGCCAGCTGCCGAATGCCTCGACCATCGAGCCGATGCTGAAGAACGCCAGCAACAGGCCCAGCGGCAGGCCCAGCATGAAGATGCCCATCGCCCGGGCGCGCTTGTGCGCCGGGAACAGGTCGCCGATCAGCGAGTTGGCCGCCGGCGCGTAGCTGGCCTCGCCGATACCGATGCCCATGCGCACCAGCAGGAAGCTCCAGAAGTTCCAGGCCAGCCCGTTGATCGCGGTCAGGCCGCTCCAGGCGGTCAGGCCCCAGCCCATGATCCTGCGCCGCGAACCGAGGTCGGCCATGCGTCCCAGCGGTACCCCGGCCAGGGCGTAGACGATGGTGAACGCGGTGCCGATCAAGCCCAGCTGGAAGTCGTTGAGCCGCCACTCCAGGCGAATCGGCTCGGCGATGATCGCCGGGATGGTGCGGTCGAAGAAGTTGAACAGGTTGGCCAGAAACAGCAGGAACAGCACGCGCCAGGCGTTCGGGGCTTGGGTGGAAGGCTGCATGACGTCGGTCTCGATTGTTCTTATATGCCGGCCGCAGACCAGCCGGGACTTGCCTGAACTCTAGAACCAGCGCTGCCCGCCGTCTGCGAATATCAACCTGGCTTATGCCGCGCGATGGCTCTCAGCGCGCCTGCCATGCCGGCAGCCAGCCTAGGCTGGCCTGGGTGCCCGCATCTCCTGGCCGGTATTCGGCGCCCAGCCAGCCCGGGTAGCCGCTCGCCTGCAGAGCCTGCAGCGCCGCCGCGAAATCCACTTCGCCGCTGCCCGGTTCGCCACGCCCCGGGCAATCGGCGAACTGCACGTGGCCGATGCGCCCGGCCAGCCGTTCGATGCAGGCCGGGATATCCAGCCCCTGGCGGGCCATGTGGTAGAAATCCAGCTGCGCCAGGCAGTTGGGATGATCGACCCGTTCCAGCAGCACCGCGAGTTCCTCGGCGCTGTTGACCAGGAAGCCGGGCATGTCCAGCGGGTTGATCGCCTCGCAGAGCACTCGGATGCCGAGCATCTCGAAGGCCTCCGCGGCCTTCCACAGATTGCGTTCGAGGGTGGTCAGCGCTTCTTCGCGCCCGATGCCCTCGGCCAGCCGCCCCGGCAGCACGTTGACACAGGCCGGGCGGGCCATCAGCGCATAGGTCAGTGCCTCCTGCAGCGCGGCGTCGAACGTCTCCTGGCACTGGGGTACGGCTGCCAGCCCCGGCCCGCCCTGCATCAGGTCGCCGGCCGGCAGGTTGATCAGTACCAGCGGCAGGCCGGCACGCTCGAGCAGCTCCTTCAGGCGGATGGCCGGCAGCTCGTAGGGGAACTGGATTTCCACGCCATCGAAACCGGCCGTGCGGGCGGCGAGAATACGCTCGGCGAGCGGCAGTTCGCTGAATAGCAGCGACAGATTGGCGGCGATCTTCACAGGCTGCCCTCCCGATACAGTTGCACCAGCGTCGCCGGATCGCACTCCAGGTTGCCCTGGCTGCCGTGCAGGCGCATCAGTTGCGCCGCCAGCCCGCTCAGCGGGGTTGCCGAACCCTGTTCGCGGGACAGCTTCACCGCCGTATCCAGGTCCTTGAGCAGGGTGCGCACATGCCATTTCACCGGTTCGAACTCGCTCGCCGCCATCTGCGGGGCGAGGATCTGCAGCGGCCTGGAATCGGCGAAACCACCGGCCAGTGCCGGCGCCAGCAGGCTGGCGTCGACCCCGGCGCGCTCGGCCAGGGCCACCACTTCGGCGATCACCAGGGCGTTGCAAGCGACGATCATCTGGTTGCAGACCTTGCTCACCTGCCCGGCGCCGACATCGCCCATGCGGGTCAGGCGCTGGCCCAGGTGCATCAGCACCGGACGCACCCGCTCGATGTCCTCGACCCGGCCGCCGGCCATGATCGCCAGCGTGCCGGCCTCGGCACCCGCGGTGCCACCGGACACCGGCGCATCCACCCAGCGCATGCCGCAGCGAAATTCCAGCTCGGCGGCCATGTCACGGGTCGCGGTCGGCTCCAGGCTGGAATGATCGACCAGCAGCTTGCCGGCCCTGCCGCCCTCGGCGATGCCCGCCTTGCCGAACAGTACCTCGCGCACCGCCGCGGTGTCGGCCAGGCACAGCAGCACGATATCCGCCTCGGCACAGAGCTCGGCCGGCGTCGCCACCACCCGGGCACCGAGTTCGACCAGCGGCCGGCATTTGCCGGGCGAGCGGTTCCACACCGCCAGACGATACCCCGCCGCCAGCAGGCGGCGGCACATCGGCAGGCCCATCAGGCCAATGCCGGCGAAGGCGAGAGTGGGCAGGTCGGACATGGGGCGGCTCCTTTGCGAACGAAGGCGCTGATTCTAGCCCTGCCGGGGCCGGCTCGGCCAAGGCGGTGGCGCTCATTCGTAACGCATCAGCCCTGGGGCAGGTCGACCAGCAGCGGCCCTAGCAGAAAGGTGGCCAAACGGGCTTCGGTGAGTACCTTTTCTGCCAGGGGCAGCACCGGCGCATGCCCCTCGACAGGCTCGGCGCACAGTATTTCGACTTCCCTGAACGAATAGCCGTCCGCCCACACGATGGCCGCGCGGCCCGATACGATGTCCTTCACGTTCGCGTCCTTTCCACTGGGGATGTCCATAAGAAATGGCACTTTGACAATATCCGGCCATTACAGAGTGCTTAGGTGTAGGCGCGAAAAAAAGTTCCGGTCATCGGCGGTGCTCGTGCGGGTATCTGCACGAGCCCGCTCGCTGGCGATCATGGGCAAACGCGCCTTGCAGACAACCCACTGGCACGACAATGGCGCGGCGCTTGCCGCAGCCTGGCCAACACCCACTATAATTCGTGCGCTTTTTCCGCTATTGAACCGGAGAACCCTCAATGCTGAAGCGCACCCTGCAGCCGTTGCCGGCCTTGCCGTATTCCTGTCCGTTGCCACCACCCAAGCAGCCGAAACGCTGCGGGTTTCCGCCATCCCCGACGAAGCGCCCACCGAACTGATCCGCAAGTTCAAGCCCCTGGGCGAGTACCTGGAACGAGAACTGGGCATGCCGGTGAAGTTCACCCCGGTTTCCGACTACGCCGCCGTGGTCGAGTCCCTGGCCTCCGATCGCCTCGACCTGGCCTGGCTGGGCGGTTTCACCTTCGTGCAGACCCGCCTGAAGACCGGCGATGCGATCCCGCTGGTGCAGCGCGAGCAGGACGAGCAGTTCACCAGCAAGTTCATCACCGCCGATCCCGACGTGCAGTCGCTGGCGGATCTGAAGGGCAAGACCTTCGCCTTCGGCTCGGTATCCTCCACCTCCGGCAGCCTGATGCCGCGCTACTTCATGCTCAAGGATGGCATCGAGCCGGAGAAATTCTTCAAGCGCATCGCCTACTCCGGCGCCCATGACGCCACGGCCGCCTGGGTCGAGGCCGGCAAGGCCGATGCCGGCGTGCTCAACGCCTCGGTGTGGGACAAGCTGGTCGCCGCCGGCAAGGTCGACACCGACAAGGTCCGCGTGATTTCCACCACGCCGCCCTACTACGACTACAACTGGACCGTGCGCGGCAATCTCGATCCGGAACTGGTCGAGAAGCTCAAGGCGGCGTTCCTTGCGCTCGATCCGGCCAACCCCGAGCACAAGGCGATCCTCGACCTGCAGGCCGCCAGCCGCTTCATCGAGACCAAGCCGGAGAACTACCAAGGCATCGAGCAGGCCGCGCGCGCCGCCGGCCTGCTCAAGTGACGTCCGGTCCTCGCCGCACATGAATGCCCTGGAAGCCGTCCCCACGGCGCAAGACCATCGCGTCGCCGGGTCCTGGCCGGCGCTGAAGCTGTCCGCCGTGGGACACAGCCACGCCGGCGGCCAGCCAGCGCTGCGCGGGATCGACCTGCAGATCATGCAGGGCGAACGGGTCGCCATCATCGGCCCCTCCGGCGCCGGCAAGACCACCCTGCTGCGCCTGCTGGCCACCAGCCTCAAGCCCGACCAGGGCCAGCTGGAGCTGCTCGGCCAGCAGCCCTGGAGGCTTTCCGCCGGCGCCCGCCAGCGGTTGCGCACGCGCATCGGCCTGATCCACCAGGCACCGCCGCTGCCGCCGCGGCAACGGGTGATCACCGCCGTGCTGGCCGGCCGCCTCGGCCAGTGGTCGCTGCCCAAAAGCCTGCTCAGCCTGATCTATCCGCTGGACCGCCAGGGCGCCGCCGAAGCGCTCGGCCGGCTGGACCTGGCCGACAAGCTGTACATGCGCTGCGACCAGCTTTCCGGTGGCCAGCTGCAGCGCGTCGGCATCGCCCGCATGCTCTACCAGGCGCCAGAGCTGATCCTCGCCGACGAGCCGGTTTCGGCCATGGACCCGGTGCTCGCCGCCTATACGCTCGGCGTGCTCAACCGCGAGACGCAACGTCGCAACGCCACGCTGCTGGCCAGCCTGCATGCGGTGGAACTCGCGCTGGAGCATTTCCCACGGATCGTCGGCGTGCGCGACGGCCGCATCCTGTTCGACAAGCCCACCGCACAAGTCAGCCCTGACGAACTCGCTGCGCTGTATGCCAACGAGCAGCTCGAACGCGAGCCGGTACAACCGGCGCTCGTGCAGCAGCTGAACATTCCACGATGCTGAACCCCGCTCTCGTCCAGCGCGACCCTGCCGCCACTTCACGCCTGCTGCTGACATTGCTGGCCGTGGCACTGCTATGGCCGGGCCTGGGCCTGAGCGAGCTGGACCTGGGCGTGCTGTTCGACGGCAGCAACGCCGACACCATGGCAGCGTTCCTCGCCGGCTTCTGGCCGCCGGAACATGGCGGCGAGTTCCTCGCTCTGCTCTGGCAGGCGACGCTGGAAACCCTGGCCATCGCCACCGCCGGCATGACCTTGGCCCTGGCCGTCGCCATGCCCTGCGCGCTGCTGGCCACCCGTGCGCTGTCGCTCTCGGCGCTCAGCCGCGGCGGCCGGCCGGCCTGGTGGGCGCAGACGCTGCGCTGGCCGGTGCGCGGGCTGCTGATCGTCTTGCGCAGCTTCCGGAAATCGTCTGGGCGCTGCTGTTCGTCCGCGCCGTGGGCCTGGGGCCGACCGCCGGCGTGCTGGCCATCGCCATCACCTATGCCGGCATGCTCGGCAAGGTCTACGCGGAGATCTTCGAGTCGGTCGACCCGCTGCCGCCCGTGCCCTGCTCGGTGCCGGCGCGTCGCGCCTGCAGGCATTCTTCTACGGCGTGCTGCCGCAGGCGACCGCCGAAATGCTTTCCTACACGGTCTATCGCTGGGAATGCGCGATCCGCGCCTCGGTGGTGATGGGCTTCGTCGGTGCCGGCGGGCTCGGCCAGCAGATGGACCTGTCGATGCGCATGTTCGCCGGCGGCGAAGTCGCCAGCATGCTGCTGACCTTCCTGCTGCTGGTGCTGCTGGCCGACCTGCTCAGCCGGCTGCTGCGCTGGAGGTTCGCATGAAGCTGCTGTCGCGCCTGCTGATCCCCGGCGCGCTGCTGGCGGCGGTCATCGCCGCCTTCGCCTTCCTGCAACTGGAGACCAGTGCCCTGCTCAGCCGCGAAGGCCTCGGGCAGATGGCTGGCTATGCCGCGGGCTTCCTCGCGCCCGACCTGTCGCTGGCGCATCTGCACGCCATCGCTTACGGCGCGCTGGAAACCCTCGCCATGTCGGCCATCGGCACGCTGCTGGCGGCATTGCTCGGCCTGCTGCTGGCACTGCCCGCCGCCGGGCGCTTCGGCGTGATCCTGCAGGCGGCCTCGCGGCTGCTGCTCAATGCGCTGCGGGCGATTCCGGAGCTGGTCTGGGCGGCGCTGATGGTGCTGGCCGCCGGGCTGGGGCCGAATGCCGGCACCCTGGCGCTGGCCCTGCATACCGCCGGCGTGCTCGGCCGGCTGTTCGCCGAAGCGCTGGAAAACACCCCGCCCGCACCCGGCGAGGCACTGCGGCTGAGCGGCGGCGGACGCATCGCCGCGTTCTGCTACGGCACCCTGCCGACGCTCTGGCCGCAGCTGGTGGCCTATACCCTGTATCGCTGGGAGAACAATATCCGCATGGCCAGCGTGCTCGGCTTCGTCGGCGCCGGCGGGCTGGGCAGATGCTCTACATGAGCCTCAGCCTGTTCCAGGAAGCCCAGGCCTCGACGGTGATCCTCGCCATGCTGGCGATGGTGCTGGCGGTGGATGCGTTCAGCGGCTGGGCCCGGATGCGCTGGGTGCGCAGCCGATAAAAGGTGCTGCACCGCCTCGCCAAGGCGGCTGTCGCGCAGGCGCCGCCAACTTCGCCGCCAACTTCGCCGCACGAGGCGCTCATCTCGTCGAGCAAAGCCCCCTCTGCATTTAGCAACTGACCGCTGCCCGAATGGCGCCGCTGCGACCATACGCCGCCGTCCCTCTTCAGTGCAGTGCCGGTTCCCCGCCGCGCCTACCAACACCATGGCTGACAGAACAACCTCGGCAACGGGCATGCAGCCGATCCGCGGCCCGAGCGGTTCGCGAGCGTTGACTTTTGTGAAACAGTTCACCGAACATCCATTGATGTCACTTTGAAATCATCAGGGATCGATCGCGTGCCAGCCTTCTTTCGCAAGTTCTCCGCGCTGGCCAGCTTCGGCGGGTTGTTCGTCATTCTTCTCGATCCCTTCGGCCTCACCAGCGCGACCGAGGCCGCGTCCGCCCGCCTGCTGAACCAGCTCCTGGCCAACGGCTACGAAACCAGCGCCAGGCAGCGGATCGCCGTGGTCCTCATCGACGATGACTACCTGCGCCAACGCGACAGCCACTGGCCGCTGCCCTATGCCGAGCAGAGCAAGCTCTTTCGCCAGCTGCTGGCCTACCGCCCCGCCGCGGTGATGGTGGATCTGATGTACAGCTACGACCATTCGCGCGGTCGCAACAACGACAGCAGCCAGTTGCTGGGCAACGTCTTCGAGCGCTACCGGGCCGCGGGGATTCCCCTGTACCTGGCCAGCACGGGGGCGGCGCAAGCCAGTACCCTGCCCGAGCTCAGCGCCGCCAGCCGCCCCGCCCTGGTGGGCTGGAGCGGCTACCAGGACCAGTACCCGTTGGCTGCGGAAACGGCCGAAGGCTGGCTGGACACCGCCGCCTTCGCGCTGTACCGCGTCCATTGCAGCCAGCATTCTTGCGACCCGCTGCCGGATACGCCGCTGCTGGCCGCCACGAAACCGCCGATCGCACTGCAGTGGGGGCGTGGCCCGGCGCAGGAGCAGCGCCACGTGAGTGACATCAGCCAATGCCCGGCGCAACCAGGCCCCTGGCGCCAGACCCTGGAGCTGATACTGCGGGCCATCTTCTGGCGAATCAGCAGCCCCAGCGAAACGCTGTGCCCCTATCACCTGACCATCACCGCCAGCACCCTGGCCACGACCGTGCCGGAAGAACAGGCGATGCTGCGCGAACTGCTGGCCGACCGCCTGGTGCTGGTTGGCGCGGCCATCGAATCGGCCGAGGACCTCGCCCTCTCTCCCGTCCACGGCCAGTTGCCGGGCGTCTATAGCCATGCCATGGCGCTGGACAACCTGATCCAGTACGGACTGGATTACTTCAGTGCGCCGCCCGAAGTCTTCGGCACCGAGATCGACGTGCTCGACCTGTTCGAGATGGCGTTCGTGCTCTTCGTCCTCTGGTTCGAATCGCACCGCACGGATACGCACGCCCGGCAGCAGCGCATCACCATTCCTCTCTGCGCGGTCGTGTTCCTGCTCGCGCTCAGCTGGCTGCTCTACACGCTGCGAATCACCCCCGTGAACGTGCTCGGCCTTCTGTTGCTGACCGTCCTGCTGCTGCCTCGGCAGCGGGAGACCAGCCATCGCGCCGCCCCGGCACCCAATTCCCTCGTGAAAGGAGTCCCCCATGCATAAACCCTTCGCCCTGCTCTGTGGGCTGTTGTTCAGCGGCATCGGCCATGCGGCCGAATTGGCCGTGGTGCAATACGTCAGCGATCCGGTCGCCCTGCTGGACGAAACCGGCCGGCTCCTGCACAAGCAGCCGCGCGCCGAGCTACCGCCCCCGCCACTGGCGGCGCTGCAGTGGAACGAGGAGCTGGAACTGGTACAGGTCGAGATCGGCGGCCAGCGCGTCTGGCTCGACGGCGTCGACGTTCGGTTGAACGAGGGCAAGACCGTTCCCATGCCGTGCGCCAGGCTGCCCAGGGGCAAGGCCGAAAGCGCCACCAACCTGTCCACCATCGGGTATGGAGCCGGCTGTGAGAAACCCTGACGTAAAGACCTTCATGCTGGCCATGCTGGTGTTCGCACTGCCCGGTTGCGCCACGCTGCAGGGCGCCCCGGAAGCACTCATCAACCTCGCCGGCAAAAGCACCCAGAGCAACTTCCAGGGCAAGTACCTGGAACAGGAGGACGTGCGCCAGCACTTCGCGCTCGATCGCCAGCACGGCCAGGATCTGCGCCTGAGCTACGACGGCCGCGGCCTGCCGGCCAACGAGATCCGCCAGCAGAACCTGGTGGTGATTCCCGCCCTGCAATCCTATTTGCAGGGCATCGTCGTGCGGCTCGGCAAGGGCTGGCCCGGCGAACTGCCGACCCTGCAGGTGAAAGTGATCGACAGCTACACCTTCGGGCCCTCGGCCGATCCCTACGGCAACCTGTTCGTGCCCCTGGGCATGCTCGAAGGCGTGGAGAGCGAAGACGAGATCGCCGCCATGCTGGCCCATGAAATGAGCCACGTGCTGCTGCGCCATCATGACCGGCGGCTGGCCTTCGACCAGCAACGCGAACTGCTCACCAATATCGCCACCACCACCGTGATCGCCGCGACGCTGGCCGACACGCGACTGCAGCGTGGTGCCTCGCAGTGGACGCTGATCAGCAAGGACCCGCTGGCGACCCAGAAGATCATCGGCGACACGGTGCTCTACACCACCCTGGCCAATACCTTCTCGGACAACGTCTGGAACACCGCCTGGGGCCGCGTCCAGGAAGACCAGGCCGACCTGCTCGGCACCGACCTGCTGGTCAAGGCCAACTACGCGCCACGGGGCGCGAGCCACAGCCTGCAGCGGCTCGAGGACTTCCAGGGCAAGCAGAAGCCGGTTCTCGGCAGCTTCCTCCAGGCCCGCAAGGGCGCCATGCAGGACTCGCTGAAGCAGCTCGACCTCAACAGCTTCACGCAGGAGATCAACACGTTCGTCAATCAAGGGCTGGCGACCACGGCCAGTGCCGTGGGCGAGCACCTGACGCGCTCGCACATGTCCGCGCAGCGCCGTGATACCGATCTGCGCCAGTACTTGCAGCGCGAGTACGACGAGCAGCGCTACAGCCGGGTCGACAAACGCAACTGGCGCAAGGTCCGCGACAACCCGACGGTGAAGGCCTCGCTGGAAGCCTACCGCAACGCCTACGGCGCCAACGAGGCCCTGGGCCAGAAGAACCTGAAGGATGCCAGGACGCTCGCCCAGCGCGCGCTTCGCTCACCGGTGGCGAACCAGCCCGGCATACGCCGCAGCCTGTTCAACGTGCACATGGCCGCCGGTGAGAAAAGCCAGGCATTGGCCCAGTTGAAAGCCATCGGCGACTGGTCGCTGGCCGGCCCCGGCGTTTACGAACAACTGATCGGCTATCACCTGGGCAGCGGCAATGCGGACGCGGCGCTCGCCGCCATCGAGCAGGCCGAACGCCACCTGGGCTCGGAGGAGCTGTTCATCGTCGAGAAGATGCTGGCCAACAAACTGAAGCGCAACGAAAACGAATTCCGTGCGCTCGGCGAGAAATGCAAGGAAATGCCCAATCGCAAGGACGTGTGCAAAAAAGTGGCATGAGCGCCGTGGGCGAAACGGCTGGCCGTAGCCAAACGCCCCGTTTCAGTGCAGAGCCGGCTTCGCGCCGCGCTCCTGCACCAGCACCCAGGGCGCGACCACCACGGCCCAAAGGTCCGGGTCGCGGGCCTGCCAGTCCTGGGCCCGTTCGACGTCCATCTTCGACAACTGCCCACTGGCCAGCCAGGCAGCGACTTTCGCCCGATCGTCCTCGGCTACCGCAAGCGCCACTTCGATCAGGTCGAAATCGTCGGCCACCTGCAACAGCGCGCCACGAGCGAAGAAAGGCTGCAATTCCTGCCAGGTTATCGCCGCGGTTTCGCCCAGCAGCTTGGCATAAAGAGTGCTTGCGTCGTCGGTCATGGGACTCACCAGAACTAAAGGGCGCCATGATACCCGCGCCCCGGATCCCATCAAACGGTTGAATCTGCCGGCTGTGCAAACGGACAAGACACTTCTACACTGTGCCGGTACAGTTGCCGGAGCGTTATCGGGGATGTTCGCTTCTTAACGGCACTCCGGCCCGCAGGATTCAAACAATAACGATGCAAGTGGAGCACTTATGAAGACCAAGCAGCGTCTTTCGAAAATCTTCCTGGCCATGGCTCTGACCGGTGCCGCCAGCTACACCCTGGCCGCCGACACCATCCGTATCGGATTGGCAGGCCCGGTGACCGGGCCGGTCGCGCAATATGGGGACATGCAATTCATCGGGGCCGAAATGGCCATCGAGCAGATCAACAAGGCCGGCGGGGTGAACGGCGCACAACTGCAGGGCGTTCGCTACGACGATGCCTGCGATCCGAAGCAGGCCGTGGCGGTGGCCAACAAGATCGTCAATGACAACGTCAAGTTCGTTGTCGGCCACCTCTGCTCCAGCTCCACTCAGCCGGCATCCGACATCTACGAGGATGAAGGCATCCTGATGATTACCGCGGCGTCCACCAGCCCGGACATCACCTCGCGCGGTTATGAGCTGATCTTCCGCACCATCGGCCTCGACAGCCTGCAGGGCCCGACCGCCGGCAACTTCATCGCCGACCACATCAAGCCGAAGAATGTCGCCGTGATCCACGACAAGCAGCAGTACGGCGAAGGCATCGCCACTGCCGTCAAGCAGACCCTGGAAGGCAAGGGCATCATGGTCGGCATGTTCGAAGGCATCAACGCCGGCGACAAGGACTTCTCCTCGCTGATCGCGCGCCTCAAGCGCGAAGGCGTGGACTTCATCTACTACGGCGGCTACCACCCGGAACTGGGCCTGCTGCTGCGCCAGTCGAAAGAGAAAGGCCTGAACGTACGCTTCATGGGCCCGGAAGGCGTCGGCAACTCGGAAATCTCCGCCATCGCCGGCCCGGCCTCCGAAGGCCTGTATGTGACCCTGCCGAAATCCTTCGACCAGGACCCGCGCAACAAGGAGCTGGTCGAGGGCTTCAAGGCGAAGAAGCAGGACCCGAGCGGTCCGTTCGTGTTCCCAGCCTACGCCGCCGTCCAGGTGATCGCCGAAGGCATCGAGAAAGCCGGCAGCACCGACACCGACAAGGTGGCCGAAGCGCTGCGCAGCAACACCTTCGACACCCCCACCGGCGTGCTGGCATTCGACGAGAAAGGCGACCTGAAGGACTTCAACTTCGTCGTCTACGAATGGCACCAGGACGGCACCAAGACCGAAGCCAAGTAATTTCCATCAGCCTGACGAAGCCCACACTCGCTTGTGGGCTTTGTTTTAGCGGGCGGCCCTGCCACAAGCACCGGGCCGCCTTGCCATACCTGTAACCTTGACGAGCGGCCTGAACAGCGGGCCCGCCTCGAACCGGAGCCGTGCGCGATCCGCAGGGCGCCGTACCGCAGTGGCGCCGCGCCAGGGTGTGCGGTGCGTTCGAAGTGGGCAGTGCAGCCGACCGGAATTGGAATTGCAGGACTTCGGAGAGCAGTGATGCCTGAGCTTTACCACTACCTACAACAGCTGATCAACGGGCTCACCGTTGGCAGCACCTATGCGCTGATCGCCATCGGCTACACGATGGTGTACGGCATCATCGGCATGATCAACTTCGCCCACGGCGAGGTGTACATGATCGGCTCGTATGTCGCCTTCATCGCCATCGTCGGCCTGTCCATGATGGGCCTCGACGCGCTGCCGATCCTGATGATCGGCGCCTTCGTCGCCGCCATGATCGTCACCAGTGCCTATGGCTACAGCATCGAGCGGGTCGCCTATCGCCCGCTGCGCGGCAGCAACCGGCTGATCCCGCTGATCTCGGCGATCGGCATGTCGATCTTCCTGCAGAACGTCGTGCTGCTGGCCCAGGACTCCAAGGACAAGGCCATCCCCAACCTGATGCCGGGCAACCTGGTCATCGGCGAGAGCACCATGAACGGGGTGACCATTTCCTACATGCAGATCCTGATCTTCGTGGTCACCTTCGCCGCCATGTACGGCCTGACCCTGTTCATCTCGCGTTCGCGCCTGGGCCGTGCCTGCCGCGCCTGTGCCGAAGACCTGAAGATGGCCAACCTGCTAGGCATCAACACCAACAGCATCATCGCCCTGACCTTCGTCATCGGCGCCGCGCTGGCCGCCGTGGCGGCGGTGCTGATCAGCATGCAGTACGGCGTGATCAACCCGCACATCGGCTTCCTCGCCGGTATCAAGGCGTTCACCGCGGCGGTGCTCGGCGGTATCGGCAGCATTCCCGGCGCCATGCTCGGTGGCCTGGTGCTGGGCGTGGCCGAAGCCTTCGGCGCCGACATCTTCGGCGACCAGTACAAGGACGTGGTGGCCTTCAGCCTGCTGGTGCTGGTGCTGCTGTTCCGCCCCACCGGCATCCTCGGCCGTCCGGAGGTGGAAAAGGTATGACCCTGCACCTGCGTACCGCCTTCTTCAGCGCCCTGCTGGTCATCGCCGTCGCGGTGCCGGTGTTCGGCCTGAAGCTCACCACCGTCGGTATCCGCGTGGAAGTCCACGGCGCCGACGCCAATACCTTCTGGATCATCGCCGCGGGCGCCGTGGCCATGTTCTTCTGGCAGTTGTTCCGCACCCGCCTGGCCGCCGGCTGGGCCGCCAGTCCGAACCTGCCGAGCATTCCGGCCGGCGCCGGCAGCTTCCTCACCCTGCCGTCGACCCAGCGCTGGGTCATCCTGGCCTTGGTCCTGATCGCCCTGGCCTGGCCGTTCTACGGCTCGCGCGGCGCGGTGGACATCGCCACGCTGATCCTGATCTACGTGATGCTCGGCCTCGGCCTGAACATCGTCGTCGGCCTCGCCGGCCTGCTGGACCTGGGCTACGTCGGCTTCTACGCCGTGGGCGCCTACACCTACGCGCTGCTGTCGCACTACTACGGTGTCGGCTTCTGGACCGCACTGCCGATCGCCGGGGCGATGGCTGCGCTGTTCGGCTTCCTGCTCGGCTTCCCGGTGCTGCGCCTGCGCGGCGACTACCTGGCCATCGTGACCCTCGGCTTCGGCGAGATCATCCGCATCCTGCTGCGCAACATGACCGAGATCACCGGCGGCCCCAACGGCATCAGCGGCATCGACAAGCCGACGCTGTTCGGCCTGTCCTTCGATCGCCGCGCGGCCGAAGGCATGCAGACCTTCCACGAGTACTTCGGCGTCGCCTACAACTCGGTGAACAAGGTGATCTTCCTCTACCTGATCGCCCTGCTGCTGGTGCTGTTGACCCTGTTCGTGATCAATCGCCTGCTGCGCATGCCCATCGGCCGTGCCTGGGAAGCGCTGCGCGAAGACGAGATCGCCTGTCGCGCCCTGGGCATGAACCCCACGGTGATCAAGCTCTCGGCCTTCACCCTCGGCGCGTCCTTCGCCGGTTTCGCCGGCAGCTTCTTCGCCGCGCGCCAGGGGCTGGTGTCGCCGGAATCCTTCACCTTCATCGAATCGGCGATCATCCTCGCCATCGTCGTGCTGGGTGGCATGGGCTCGCAGCTGGGCGTGATCCTTGCGGCTATCGTGATGATCCTGCTGCCCGAGCTGATGCGCGAGTTCAGCGAATACCGCATGTTGATGTTCGGCGCCCTGATGGTGCTGATGATGATCTGGCGTCCGCAGGGCCTGCTCCCCATGCAACGCCCCCACCTGGAGTTGAAGCAATGAGCCGCCCGATTCTCGAAGTACGCGGCCTGACGATGCGTTTTGGCGGCCTGCTGGCCGTCAACCAGGTAGGCCTGACCGTACACGACAAGCAAGTGGTCTCGATGATCGGCCCCAACGGGGCCGGCAAGACCACCGTATTCAACTGCCTGACCGGCTTCTACCAGCCGACCGCCGGGGAGATTCTCCTCGACGGCGCGCCGATCCATGGCCTGCCCGGGCACAAGATCGCCCGCCAGGGCGTGGTGCGCACCTTCCAGAACGTGCGCCTGTTCAAGGACATGACGGCGGTGGAGAACCTGCTGGTGGCGCAGCACCGGCACCTGAACACCAACTTCCTCGCCGGCCTGCTGAAGACCCCGGCGTTCCGCCAGAGCGAGCGCGAGGCCATGGACTTCGCCGCGCACTGGCTGGAGCAGGTGAACCTGACCGATATCGCCAACCGTCCAGCCGGCACCCTCGCCTATGGCCAGCAGCGCCGCCTGGAGATCGCCCGCTGCATGATGACGCGCCCGCGCATCCTCATGCTCGACGAGCCGGCAGCCGGCCTCAACCCGAGGGAAACCGAGGACCTCAAGGCGCTGATCGCGATGCTACGCGACGAGCACGGCGTCACCGTGCTGCTGATCGAACACGACATGAAGCTGGTGATGAGCATTTCCGACCACATCTACGTGATCAACCAGGGCACCCCCCTGGCCGACGGTGCGCCCGAACAGATCCGCAACAATCCGGATGTGATCAAAGCCTATCTGGGAGAGGCGTGAGCATGCTGACTTTCGAAAACGTCTCGACCTTCTACGGCAAGATCCAGGCCCTGCATGGCATCAGCATGCATGTGGAAAAGGGTGAAATCGTCACGCTGATCGGCGCCAACGGTGCCGGCAAGTCGACCCTGTTGATGACGCTTTGCGGCTCGCCGCGGGCGGCCAGCGGCAGCATCCGCTTCCAGGGCGAGGAACTGGTCGGACAACAGACCTGCGACATCATGCGCAAGGCGATCGCCGTGGTGCCCGAAGGGCGGCGGATCTTCGCCCGCCTGACGGTGGAGGAAAACCTCTCCATGGGCGGCTTTTTCACTGGCAAGACGGACTTCCAGGAGCAGTTGGACAGGGTCCTCGACCTCTTCCCGCGCCTGAAGGAACGCTACCAGCAGCGCGGCGGCACCATGTCCGGCGGCGAGCAGCAGATGCTCGCCATCGCCCGCGCGCTGATGAGCAAGCCCAAGTTGTTGCTGCTCGACGAGCCGTCGCTGGGCCTGGCGCCGATCATCATCCAGCAGATCTTCGAGATCATCGAACAACTGCGCGAGGATGGCGTGACGGTGTTCCTGGTCGAGCAGAACGCCAACCAGGCGCTCAAGCTGGCTGATCGCGGCTATGTGCTAGAAAACGGCCACATCGTCATGCAAGGCAGCGGCGAGGACCTGCTCACCGATCCGAAGGTGCGCGACGCCTACCTGGGCGGCTGAGCGAATCGTCGGCCAGCAAAAAGCCGGGCATTCGCCCGGCTTTTTTCGTTACTGCGCGCGGCTATCCGCGGGCACTCAGGCCTTGGGCAGCGTCACGCCTCGCTGGCCCTGGTACTTGCCGCCACGGTCTCGGTAGGAGACTTCGCACTCCTCGTCGGATTCGAGGAACAGCATCTGCGCCACGCCCTCATTGGCGTAGATCTTCGCCGGCAGCGTGGTGGTGTTGGAGAACTCCAGGGTCACGTGGCCTTCCCACTCCGGCTCCAGCGGCGTGACGTTGACGATGATCCCGCAACGCGCATAGGTGCTTTTGCCCAGACAGATGGTCAGCACGTTGCGCGGAATCCGGAAGTACTCGACGGTACGGGCCAGGGCAAAGGAGTTCGGCGGAATGATGCAGACATCGCTCTTGACGTCGACGAAGCTCTTTTCGTCGAAGTTCTTCGGGTCGACGGTCGCCGAATTGATGTTGGTGAACACCTTGAATTCATCGGCGCAGCGCACGTCGTAGCCGTAGCTGGAGACGCCATAGGAGATCAGCCGGTCGTTGCCTTCGGTGCGCACCTGGCGCTCGACGAAAGGCTCGATCATGCCGTGCTCCTGGGCCATGCGGCGAATCCACTTGTCCGATTTGATGCTCATGGCTGGCGTCCTGATCCGGTTGAAATGGGCGATAGAAGGTGCGCATCTTACCGAGCCTCGCACGCCGGTTCAAAGCCTGCCGCAGTATGGATGGCCGCTCGGCGAAGAAATCCAAAATAAAGCTCGCTTTGCTCCAGAAAACCGGTATTGTTACTGGGCTGCTGCTGCATGTGTCACCGTGAATCGCTACATGTTTAGATCTCGATCCAAATATCGATACGACTCCTATCTCCTTGCACACAGTGATGTACGGGCCATTTAGCTCGCACTTTATTCTTCAAAACTTGGTTCAAGGAGACATCAAATGTCCAATCGCCAAACCGGTACCGTCAAGTGGTTCAACGATGAGAAAGGCTTCGGCTTCATCACTCCGCAATCCGGTGACGACCTCTTCGTACACTTCCGTGCCATTCAGGGTGAAGGCTTCAAGAGCCTGAAGGAAGGCCAGCAGGTCTCCTTCGTCGCTACCCGCGGCCAGAAAGGCATGCAAGCTGAGGAAGTTCAGGTTATCTAACCTGAGGCTTCTCTGAAAAAGCCCCGCTTCGGCGGGGCTTTTTTGTGGCCTGCCATCCCTGGCGGCCACCCTCCGGGCCGTCGCTGCACGACGTCAAAAATGGCTCCCGGCCATTTTTGGTGGCTGGCTATCCCTCGGCCTGGCGCTCCTCCTGAACGTCGAGCCCCGGCAACCCGGCGGCCTGCATCGACGCGAGGGCGCGCCCACAGGGTCCGGTGTGCACCGATTGCTTTCGTGGGAGGCCCGCCCTCGGGGCGATTGCTTTCATGCTTTCTAGCTCAAGCCAGGCCTGCGGCCTCAATCATCCGAAACGACGATATTCGGCATCGACTGGGCGATGATCTGCCCGCTCTGGGCGATGCGCGCGCCGACGGTGCGCGCCACCTGCTGGTAGATCATCGCGATCTGGCTTTCCGGATCGGCGATCACCGTCGGGTTGCCGGCATCGGCCTGGCTGCGGATCGCCATCGACAGCGGCAGCGACGCCAGCAGATCGACGTTGTACTGCGCCGCCAGCTTCTCGCCCCCCCCTCGCCGAACAGGTGTTCGGCATGGCCGCAGTTGGAGCAGATATGGATGGCCATGTTCTCCACCACGCCCAGCACCGGGATGTTGACCTTGCGGAACATCTCAACCCCCTTCTTCGCATCGAGCAGCGCCAGGTCCTGCGGCGTGGTGACGATCACCGCGCCGGTCACCGGTACCTTCTGCGCCAGGGTCAGCTGGATGTCGCCGGTGCCCGGCGGCATGTCCACCACCAGGTAGTCGAGATCGTTCCAGGCGGTCTGGGTGATCAGCTGCAGCAGCGCGCCGGACACCATCGGCCCGCGCCAGACCATCGGCGTCTTGTCGTCGGCGAGGAAGGCCATCGACATCACCTGCACGCCGTGAGCTTCCAGCGGAATGAACGCCTTGCCATCGCGAATCTGCGGCCGCGTGCCTTCGGCGATGCCGAACATGATGCCCTGGCTCGGCCCGTAGATATCCGCATCCAGCACGCCGACCCGTGCACCTTCGCGCGCCAGTGCCAGCGCCAGATTGGCGGCGGTGGTGGACTTGCCGACACCGCCCTTGCCGGACGCCACGGCGATGATGTTCTTCACGTTGCCGAGAGCCGGCACCTGGTCCTGGGCCTTGTGCGAGCGAATCACGCAATCGACCTGCACGTCGGCACGGCTGACGCCCTCCAGGTTTTCGATGGCCATGGCCAGCATCTGCGCCCAGCCGCTGCGGAACAACCCCGCGGCATAGCCCAGTTCGAGCTGGACGCTGACGCGCTCCCCCTGGATATCGATCGCACGCACACAACCGGCGCTGACCGGGTCCTGGTTCAAATGGGGATCGGTGTACTGGCGCAGTGCGGTTTCCACAGCTTCACGGGTGACGGACATGGCTACTCCCAAGAAAGGCCGAGCAAATCAGACGGGCATCTTACCCCGCGGGCGGTCCCGAGCCCACCGATGCCTGAACCAGCCGGCACATCCCGGCGGCGCTGGTGAAAAAAACGCGCCACCCCTTTATAGTTGCAGACTTTCTTTCGCAATTCCGACCGCAGATCCCCCATGTCCGAAGCTCGCCAGATTCTCGTTACCAGCGCCCTGCCCTACGCCAACGGTTCGATCCACCTCGGCCACATGCTCGAGTACATCCAGACCGACATGTGGGTGCGCTTCCAGAAGCTGCGCGGCAATCAGTGCATCTACGTCTGCGCCGACGATGCCCATGGCTCGGCGATCATGCTGCGTGCCGAGAAGGAAGGCATCACCCCGGAACAACTGATCGCCAACGTACAGGCCGAGCACAGCGCCGACTTCGCCGACTTCCTGGTGAACTTCGACAACTTCCACTCGACCCACTCCGAGGAAAACCGCGGGCTGGCCGAACTGATCTACACCCGCCTGCGCGACGCCGGGCACATCGCCACCCGCTCGGTGACCCAGTACTTCGACCCCGAAAAGGGCATGTTCCTCGCCGACCGCTTCATCAAGGGTACCTGCCCGAAATGCGCGGCCGAGGACCAGTACGGCGACAACTGCGAGAAATGCGGCGCCACCTACGAGCCGACCGAGCTGAAGGACCCGCGCTCGGCCATCTCCGGCGCCACCCCGGTGCTCAAGGACTCCAAGCATTTCTTCTTCAAGCTGCCGGACTTCGAGGCGATGCTCAAGGAGTGGACCCGCGGCGGCGCGCTGCAGGAGTCGGTGGCCAACAAGATCGCCGAGTGGCTCGATGGCGGCCTGCAGGAATGGGACATCTCACGCGATGCGCCCTACTTCGGCTTCGAGATACCCGGTGAGCCGGGCAAGTACTTCTACGTCTGGCTCGACGCGCCGATCGGCTACATGGCCAGCTTCGAGAACCTCTGCAAACGCCGTCCCGAGCTGGATTTCGACACGTTCTGGGGGCCGGATTCCAAGGCCGAGCTGTACCACTTCATCGGCAAGGACATCATCAACTTCCACACCCTGTTCTGGCCGGCCATGCTCGAAGGCGCCGGCTTCCGCAAGCCGACCGCGGTCAACGTGCACGGCTACCTGACGGTGAACGGGCAGAAGATGTCCAAGTCGCGCGGCACCTTCATCAAGGCCCGCACCTACCTCGAGCACCTGAATCCCGAATACCTGCGCTACTACTACGCCTCCAAGCTCGGCCGCGGCGTCGACGACCTCGACCTCAACCTCGAGGACTTCGTGCAGAAGGTCAACTCCGACCTGGTCGGCAAGGTGGTCAACATCGCCAGCCGCTGCGCCGGCTTCATCCACAAGGGCAACGCCGGGGTGATGGTCGAAACCAATGCCGCACCGGAACTGACCGACGCCTTCCGTGCCGCCGCACCGTCGATCGCCGAAGCCTACGAGGCACGCGACTTCGCCCGCGCCATGCGCGAAATCATGGCCCTGGCCGACCGCGCCAACGCCTGGATCGCCGACAAGGCGCCTTGGGCGCTGAACAAGGTCGAGGGCAAGCAGGCCGAAGTGCAGGAAATCTGCGCGCTGGGCATCAACCTGTTCCGCCAGCTGGTGATCTTCCTCAAGCCGGTACTACCGAACCTCGCCGCCGCGGCCGAGCAGTTCCTCAACGTCGCGCCGCTGCGCTGGAACGACCACCAGACGCTGCTGGCCAACCACCCGCTCAACCCCTTCAGCCCTCTGCTGACCCGCATCGAGCCGGCGAAGATCGAAGCCATGGTCGAAGCCTCCAAGGAAGACCTGGCCGCCAGTGAAACCGCCGCCCCGGCGGGCAACGGCGAACTGGCGAAGGAGCCGCTGGCCGCGGAAATCAACTTCGATGCCTTCGCCGCGGTGGATCTGCGTATCGCCCTGATCGAGAAAGCCGAGTTCGTCGAGGGCGCCGACAAGCTGCTGCGCCTGACCCTGGACATCGGCGATGCCAAGCGCAACGTCTTCTCCGGCATCAAGAGCGCCTACCCGGACCCGAGCAAGCTGGAAGGCCGCCTGACCCTCTATGTCGCCAACCTGGCGCCGCGCAAGATGAAGTTCGGCCTGTCCGAAGGCATGGTCCTGGCCGCAGGCCCCGGCGGCAGCGAAATCTACCTGCTCAGCCCCGACAATGGTGCCCGGCCGGGCCAGCGCGTCATGTAACCCGCTCCGCGTGCCGGGTCCCCTGGCCCGGCGCGCCCTTTTCTACGGAAATATGCATGAGCGACCCGGTTGATTCTTCCCGCTGCCCGCTCTGCGGCCAGCCCAATCAATGCGCCCAGTGCGATCCCGGCGCGGCCCAGCCCTGCTGGTGCTTCTCGACCCGCATTCCAGCCGAACTCCGTGAAAGCATCCCGGACGCCGCACGCAACAAGGCCTGCATCTGCGCCCGCTGCGCCAGCGGCGAAGACGCGCCCGAACACTGATGCGCCTCGATCGCTTCCTCGCCAACCTGCCCCGCTTCAGTCGCCAGGACGTCCGCCACCTGCTGGCCGCAGGTCGCGTGCACGTAGATGGGCAGGTTACGCGGGCAGTTGATCATGAAATCAGGGTATTCAACCGCGTCGAACTGGATGGCGAACTGCTGCAGGCGGGAAAGGCCGCACGTTACCTCATGCTGCACAAACCGGCCGGCTGCGTGAGCGCGACCCAGGACGCCCGGCACCGCACCGTGCTCGACCTTATCGACACGCCGGACAGGGACGAGCTGCATATCGCCGGCCGCCTCGACTTCAACACCACCGGCCTGGTGCTGCTCACCAACGATGGCCTGTGGTCGCGCCGCCTGACCCAGCCGAGCAGCCTGCAGGGCAAGGTCTACCTGGTCGAAACCGAAGACGAGATCGACCCGGGCTGCGTCGGAGCCTTCGCCGAAGGCCTGTACTTTCGCTTCGAGAACCTCACCACCCTGCCCGCCCGACTGGAACTGCTCGCCCCGCGTCGCGCCCGCCTGACCCTGCACGAAGGCCGCTACCACCAAGTCAAGCGCATGTTCGGCCGCTTCGACAACAGGGTCACTGCCCTGCACCGCGAAAGCATCGGCCCCTTGCAACTGGACACGGCACTCGCCCCAGGCGAATACCGCCCGCTGACACCCCACGAAATCGCCCGGATCTGAGTCGTTTCGACCATCCCCGCGGAAAAAGCCGGCGCCACTCTTCATTTCGCCCTTGGCTTCTGGTAAAAAGGCACCCCTGAGCGGGCGTCGTATAATGGCATTACCTGAGCTTCCCAAGCTCATGACGAGGGTTCGATTCCCTTCGCCCGCTCCACTGTATCAATCTGCGGACTTCCGCAGAAGTCCAAGAGAGTCTGCAAGTCGTTGCCGCACAAAGACTTTTCCTCTCTTTGATGTTCTGCCGTAGTCCACTGCGATCCGCCTACAGCCGGGACTTTTAAGTCCACAAACAAGTCCATTTTTGCGGGCGCGGCTGATTCCGGATTGTTGATGGAGGGGCGAGGTCGACGTGACCAGCATCTGGTTCCTGACTCATGTTCAGGAGCAAGAGCATGGCACTCTCAGACCTGGCCGTTCGACAGGCCAAGGCAACAGGCAAGGCATACACCCTCCCTGACTTGGATGGCCTCTCCCTGGCCGTCACCGCTGCAGGGGGCAGGACTTGGCACTTCCGCTACTACTGGGCGGGCAAGCAGAAGCGGATGTCGCTCGGCACCTACCCGGAGGTGACGCTTCGCGAGGCCCGCAGCCTGCGCGACGAAGCGCGCGCCCTGCTGGCCAAAGGCACCAATCCTCGCGTACACCGCAAGCAGAAACGCACTGCTGTCCGGCTCGCCGACGAAAACACCTTCGAGGCGGTGTATCGCAAGTGGCTCAAGCATCGCGGGCTCAGCCTCAAGGAAGGCCGGCAGACGACCCTCTCGATACTTCCGCGCATCTTCGACAAGGATGTGCTGCCC
This sequence comes from Pseudomonas sp. BAY1663, assembly GCF_000582595.1. NCBI lineage: Bacteria > Pseudomonadati > Pseudomonadota > Gammaproteobacteria > Pseudomonadales > Pseudomonadaceae > Pseudomonas > Pseudomonas sp. BAY1663. The sequence goes on along the minus strand of NZ_AZSV01000029.1, from coordinate 12,925 downwards.
ACCTTGGGCAAACGGTCGATCTATGAGATCAAGCGTCCCGACCTCTTGGAGGTGATCGCCAAGATCGAGAAGCGCAGGGCGCTCTCCGTCGCCGAGAAAGTCAGGACGTGGTTCAACCAACTGTTCCGCTACGCGCTGGTGATCGTGCCGGGCCTGGAGCAGAACCCTGCCTCCGATCTCGATGTGGTGGCGCTGCCGCTGCCACCCGTCAACCACAACCCGTTCCTGCGCATGGCCGAGCTGCCGAAGCTGTTGCAGAGGCTGCGCAGCTATCGCGGCAGGCGGCAGACCCAGCTCGGGCTGCGGCTATTGCTGCTGACCGGCGTGCGAACCGGAGAGCTGCGGCAGGCGATGCCGGATCAATTCGATCTGGACCGAGGGCTGTGGATCATCCCGCCCGACGTCGTGAAGCAACTCCAGGTGGATATGCGCAAGAAGCGGCAGCAGCCGAAGGACATCCCGCCCTACATCGTGCCGCTGTCGATTCAGGCCATGGAGATCGTCCGGCACCTGCTCGATGAGTTCAAGCCGGCCCAGCGCTACCTGTTCCGGCACGACAGCGACCTGAAGAAGCGCATCAGCGAGAACACGCTCAATGGTGCGCTCAAACGCATGGGCTATCAGGAACGCCTGACCGGACACGGTATCCGTGGCACGATGTCCACTGCGCTCAACGAGATCGGCTACCCGAAAGTCTGGGTGGATGCACAGCTTTCGCATGTCGATCCCAACAAGGTCAGCGCGACCTACAACCATGCCGCGTACGTGGAGCAGCGTCGACGCATGATGCAGGACTGGGCCGATCGCCTCGACCTCTTCGAGCAGAACCAGGTCGAGGCGGCCAGCATGCCGCTCACCGTGCATCTGGAAGGCGTGCCCGCATTCCCCACTGAGCAAACCGCAAGCGCGCCCTCTACGCCGGTTGCCGCTTCGCCAAGCCTGCTCGTGACGAAGCCGGGTGACGCCATGCCGTTGGTTTCTGCCGCCGCACATCGGCTGCCGGCAGTGCCGCCCCAGCGATCGGCCGCGCCGCTGGTACCTTCGGACATTCAGCGCGAGAGAATGGATTTGTTCGATGTCTTCGAAGCGCCGCACAACCTTCCCGTCGCTGCGTTTGCCAAGATAGCGGGCAAATCCCGCAGGTGGATCAGCTATGAGATCCAGGCGGGCAACTTGCTGGCTTTGAACGTGGGCAACCGCGGCCAGCGCGTGCCGGACTGGCACCTCGACCCGCTCAAGCACGAGCTGATCCAGTCTGTCCTGAAGCTGACCAGGGGTGCGGACCCTTGGCAGATCTACCATGCACTGCTGCAGCCGCGCTCGATGCTGCGGGGGCGCTCGGCACTGGAGGGCGTGACTGCCAGCAATCTCGACAAGCTCGTCATGGCCGTGAGCACAGCGGTGAAGGAAAGCGAATGGACCCCGCTGCGGGTCGGGGTCGTGTAGTCAAACAACGGGCCGGTAAGGGATGGCCTGGACATTATTCATATTAGTGATACTAATATTCATTTATGGTTTATTGACTATTAGAATACAGTCAATGACCATGGAACCATAAAACATATAAATAAAGAAGCTAGATCTATGGAACTTCTCGTACTACCGAACAATCGCCGCTTGCCTTTTGATTCCGGTGCCAACCTTTTGGAAGTGCTCCGTGAGCACCGTGTGGGTATTTCCTACAGCTGTATGTCTGGACGATGCGGTACTTGCCGCTGCCGAGTTATAGATGGCAGCGTCATTAGTTCGGCGGCGAAAAGCGGTGACTCAAATCGCATCGAAGAGCATTATGTACTCGCCTGTCAGTCAGTGCTCACCAGCAATTGCGCAATTGAGATCATAGACTCAGACGACATAGTCACTCACCCGGCGCGAATCATCAAAGGCATGGTTGTCGCCGTCGAGTCGCCCACTCACGATATTCGCCGCATCCGCATTCGCCTCGCCAAGCCCTTCGAGTTCTCACCCGGACAGTACGCGATGCTACAGTTCAGTCCCGAACATGTGCGTCCATATTCAATGGCTGGTCTGCCAGATGACCAAGAAATGGAGTTCCATATCCGCAAAGTGCCGGGCGGGCGTGTCACGGAGTATATTTTCGAGCACGTCCGCGAAGGTACAAGCATTAAGTTGAGTGGGCCTCTTGGTACGGCCTATCTGCGTCAGGCTCACACCGGGCCGATGCTGTGTGTGGGCGGCGGGACCGGACTCGCACCGGTGCTGTCGATTGTTCGCGGCGCGCTGAAGTCGGGAATGACGAACCCCATCCACCTTTATTTCGGGGTGCGCAGTCAGCAAGACCTTTACGACGCAGACCGATTGAACCAACTCGCGGCTATCCACCCTCAACTGACTGTCCATACAGTGATCGCGACGGGCCCGATTAATGAGGGCCAGCGGGCCGGCCTAATTACCGATTTGATTGAAAAAGACATTCCCTCGCTGGCTGGGTGGAGAGCCTACCTGTGCGGCGCACCAGCGATGGTTGACGCTCTATGCACCGTCGCCAAAGATCTTGGAATATCGCCCGAGCATATTTATGCCGACGCCTTCTATCCCAGCGGGGTCTGAATTGCCCCGACCCTGCACCTCTGTACATCGAGAATTCATCAGGAAGACACTTAAATGAGCATCACTAACAACAGCCGCGTCTGAATATTTAGGACAGCTGGATGATCTCTAACTCCATCATTACCCCATTTGAAGATAGCTTTATGACAGAAAAATGGATTGACGCAGTCGCTCTTTATGAAATCCCTGAAGGTGACGTCCTCGGCGTGACAGTCGAAGGCAAGGAACTAGCGCTGTATGAAGTGGAAGGCGAAATCTACGCTACCGACAACCTGTGCACACATGGTGCCGCCCGTATGAGCGATGGTTTTCTAGAAGGCAGAGAAATTGAATGTCCTTTGCATCAAGGTAAATTTGATGTTTGCACAGGCAGGGCCTTGTGCGCCCCTGTGACACAGAACATCAAAACATACCCGGTGAAGATTGAGGGCCAGCGTGTGATGATTGATTTGAGCTGAGAATTTTAATAGGAGGCACCCCGGACCCTAGAGCGTAATCCCCCCCATTCGATCTTTTTAGGTGAAAATATGAATTACAAAAATAAAACCTTGGTGACTGAATCTGGGCTGACCCAAAAACACCTGATTCATGGCGACGAAGAACTTTTCCAGCGCGAACTGGAAACCATTTTTGCTCGGAACTGGCTTTTCCTGACTCATGACAGCCTGATTCCATCCCCTGGCGACTATGTTACGGCAAAATGGGGGTTGATGAGGTTATCGTCTCCAGGCAGAACGACGGTTCGATTCGTGCTTTTCTGAACGTTTGCCGTCACCGTGGCAAGACGCTGGTACACGCAGAAGCAGGTAATGCTAAAGGTTTCGTTTGCAGCTATCACGGCTGGGGCTTCGGCGCTAACGGTGAACTGCAGAGCGTCCCGTTTGAAAAAGAACTGTATGGCGAGGCGCTCGACAAGAAATGTATGGGATTGAAAGAAGTCGCTCGTGTAGAGAACTTCCATGGCTTCATCTATGGTTGCTTCGATGAGGAAGCCCCTTCTCTCAAAGACTACATGGGGGACGCTGGCTGGTACCTGGAGCCTATGTTTAAGCATTCCGGAGGGCTAGAACTGATCGGTCCTCCAGGCAAGGTCATAATCAAGGCTAACTGGAAAGCGCCCGCGGAAAACTTTGTGGGGGATGCGTACCACGTGGGTTGGACGCATGCGTCTTCGCTTCGCTCAGGGCAGTCGGTCTTCTCGTCGTTAGCTGGCAACGCAGCTTTGCCCCCAGAAGGTGCAGGTCTGCAAATGACCTCCAAATACGGCAGCGGCATGGGTGTGTTGTGGGACGGATATTCAGGCGTGCACAGCGCAGACCTGGTTCCGGAATTGATGGCCTTCGGCGGTGCTAAGCAGGAACGGCTGAACAAAGAAATTGGCGAGGTTCGCGCACGAATCTATCGTAGCCACCTCAACGGCACCGTTTTCCCGAACAACAGTTTTCTGACCTGCTCGGGTGTCTTCAAGGTATGGCACCCGATCGACGCAAATACCACTGAGGTATGGACCTACGCCATGGTCGAAAAAGACATGCCCGAGGATCTCAAGCGCCGCTTGGTCGACGCGGTTCAGAGAACGTTTGGGCCTGCTGGCTTCTGGGAAAGCGATGACAATGACAATATGGAAACGGAATCGCAAAACGCCAAGAAATATCAGTCCAGAGATGGCGATCTGGTTTCCAACCTGGGTTTCGGCGGGGACGTATACGGCGACGAGGTTTATCCTGGCATCGTCGGCAAATCGGCGATTGGCGAGACCAGTTATCGTGGCTTCTATCGGGCTTACGGCGCGCACATCAGCAGCTCTAGCTGGGCTGAATTCGAGGATGTCTCTAAAAATTGGCATACCGAACTGACAAAGACTACTGATCGCTAACAGACGAGAGGGACCATGATGATTAATATTCAGGAAGACAAGCTTGTCTCCGCCCACGACGCCGAAGAGTTTCTTCGTTTCTTCAATTCCGGCGACGAGGCTTTGCAACAAGAAGCTACCACGTTGCTAACCCGGGAAGCGCATCTTTTAGACATTCAGGCTTACCGCGCCTGGTTAGAGCACTGCGTGGACTCAGAGGTGAAATATCAGATTATCTCACGCGAACTGCGCTCAGCTTCCGAGCGCCGTTACCAGCTCAATGAAACCTTGAACATTTTCAACGAGAATTATGAACAACTGGAAGTTCGCGTAGCGCATCAACTGGATCCGCAAAACTGGGGCAATAGTCCAAAGGTGCGCTTTACTCGTTTCATCACAAATATCCAGGCTGCAATGGACGAAAATGAAGATTTGCTTCACATTCGCTCCAACCTCATTGTTCACCGAGCACGACGCGGCAATCAAGTCGATGTCTTCTATGCCACTCGGGAGGATAAATGGAAGCGCGGCGAAGATGGAGCGCGTAAGTTGGTTCAACGATTGATTGATTATCCAGAGCGCACATTCCAGACGCACAATGTGATGGTCTTTATGTGACCCAATAATCGCCTTTACAAATGGTGACTGCTACAAGCGGTCCCATTGTTAAAAAGGAAATTTGTGTGTATGAGCAATCAACAAGTCGTTTCGATAACCGGTGCTGGCTCAGGAATTGGTCTCGAACTGGTTCGATCCTTTAAGTCCGCCGGTTATTGCGTATCCGCTCTCGTACAAAACGAGGAGCAAAAGGCGAGCCTTTGCAATGAGTTCAAGGACGCACTCGAGATCGTCGTGGGCGATGTCCGGGACCACGCAACAAATGAGAAGCTGATAAAGCAAACAACCGATAGATTCGGCCATCTCGATTGTTTCATTGCAAATGCCGGTATTTGGGATTACATGCTTGGCATCGAAGAGCCTTGGGAGAAAATATCGAGCAGTTTTGATGAGATATTCAACATCAATGTCAAGAGCTATTTCAGCGGTATCAGGGCCGCCCTGCAGGAACTGAAAAAGACTAGCGGATCAGTGGTGATGACCGCTTCAGTGTCGTCCCATGCGGTCGGTGGTGGTGGTTCTTGCTACATCGCCAGCAAGCATGCGGTCCTGGGCATGATGAAAGCTTTGGCTTACGAATTGGCTCCCCACATTCGCGTCAACGCCGTAGCACCGGGCGGCACTGTGACGTCTCTGAGCGGTCCCGCAAGCGCCGGCTTCGACAAAACTCACATGGAAAACATGCCCGGTATCGAGGACATGATCAAGGGTCTAACGCCTCTTGGATTTGCAGCCAAGGCCGAAGACGTAGTGGCACCCTATTTGTTGTTGGCGTCGCGAGATCAAGGGAAATTCATTACCGGGACTGTCATTAATATAGATGGAGGGATGGCGCTCGGTCGCAAGTAGGTTTGTCGCCTATCTTGAAATAATAACTAAATTTCTGGTCAAACCGCATGAATACAAAATTGTTTATCAACAATGTCTGGGTCAATTCCAGTGACCAACAGACCTTCGAGCGAAAGCACCCCGTCAGTGGTGAGGTGATGACGGAGTGTGCAAACTCCACGGTGATGGATGCGTTAAAGGCCGCGCAAGCTGCCCAAGAGGCTTTCCAGACCTGGAAGACTGTTGGACCTTCGGAGCGTCGCCGCCTTCTGCTGAGGGTCGCTGAGGTTATGGAAAGTAAAACACCCGAGTTTATCGAAGTGATGGCCAAGGAGGTGGGAGCCTCCGCTCTTTGGGCCGGCTTCAATGTCCAGATGTCAGCCAATGTGTTCCGTGAAGCGGCATCGCTGGCTACACAAATTCAGGGGGAAACTATTCCGACAGACAAGTCTGACACGCTCTCAATGACGCTACGTCAGCCGGTCGGTCCGATCCTGAGCATCGTGCCGTGGAACGGCACCGCAGTGCTGGCGGCACGAGCCATCGCTTATCCGCTGGTCTGCGGCAACGCGGTGGTATTCAAAGGTTCTGAGTTTAGTCCCGCGACGCATGCCCTGATCACCCAGTGCGTGCAGGAAGCCGGGCTGCCTGCTGGCGTGCTCAACTATCTCAACTCTTCGCCTGACCGTTCGCCCGAGATCGCCGACGCACTGATCTCAGCCAAGGAGATCCGACGCATCAACTTCACGGGCTCCACCCGCGTGGGCAGTATTATCGCGCAGAAGGCCGCGCAACACCTCAAGCGCTGCCTGCTGGAGCTCGGTGGCAAGTCCCCACTTATTGTTCTGGATGACGCGGACATCGACGCAGCTGTCAAGGCAGCGGTGTTCGGTAGCTTCCTGTTCCAAGGTCAGATCTGCATGTCCACTGAGCGCTTGGTGGTTGATGAGAAGATCGCCGACGAATTTGTCGCCAAGTTTGCCGAAAAGGCCAAGCGTTTGAGCGCGGGCGACCCATGCGTAACTGGCGACTGCATCATCGGCCCAATGGTCTCGCCAAATTCAGGCGAGCGGATCAATGGTTTGTTCAAGGACGCGATCGACAAAGGAGCCACAGTTGCCTGCGGCGGCATGGCCCAAGGTGCGGTCATGCCGGCCACGATCCTGGATCACGTCAAATCCAACATGCGGATCTACGATGAGGAGACCTTCGGTCCCATCACTGTGGTGATCCGTTGCAACGGCGAAGCAGAGGCCATTCGCATTGCCAACGACAGCGCCTATGGCCTGTCGTCGGGCGTATTTGGCCGCGACATCAACCGTGCTTTGCGCGTGGGCATGTCCATCGAATATGGTTCAGTGCACATTAACGGATCGACTGTCCAAAACGAGGCGCAGGCTCCATACGGAGGGACTAAGAAAACCGGCTACGGGCGCTTCGACGGCCGTGCTGTGATCGATGAGTTCACAGAGCTCAAGTGGCTGACCATCGAGCCTTTCGAGCAGCAGTATCCCTTCTAATAAGCACTAACTCCAAGGAATCAAACTATGAGTAAGCAAACTGCAGTTATTGAACTCGGATACATGGGCATCTCGGTCAAGGATCCTGATGCGTGGAAATCATTCGCCACGAATATGCTGGGCCTGCAAGTTTTTGATGAAGGTGAGAAGGACCGTTTCTATCTACGTATGGATTACTGGCATCATCGAATCGTGGTCCATCATAACGGCCAGGACGACCTGGAATACCTGGGTTGGCGTGTGTCCGGAAAACCGGAGTTCGAGGCTCTCGGTCAAAAACTCATTGACGCCGGTTACGATGTTCGCGTCTGCGATAAAGCCGAGGCTCAGGAACGAATGGTGTTGGGCCTGATGAAGACAGTAGATCCAGGCGGCAACCCGACCGAGATATTCTGGGGGCCGCGGATCGACATGAGCAACCCGTTCCATCCCGGCCGCCCCCTGCACGGCAAGTTTGTGACTGGTGACCAAGGCCTGGGTCATTGCATCGTTCGCCAGACCGATGTCGAAGCTGCTCACAAGTTCTATAGTCTTCTGGGGTTGCGTGGGGACGTCGAATACCGGATCCCGCTGCCCAACGGCATGACTGGCGAACTAACGTTCATGCATTGCAATGGTCGGGACCACTCCATTGGGTTTGGTGCCATGCCCGCTGAAAAGAGGCTCAATCATGTGATGCTTGAGTACACCGACATAGAGGATCTGGGATACACCCATCAACAGTTTGTAAAGAACGACATTGACATTGCCTTGCAACTTGGCATTCATGCTAACGACAAGGCGCTGACGTTCTATGGCGCAACACCTTCCGGCTGGCTCATTGAGCCCGGCTGGCGAGGTGCCAAGGCCATAGACGAAGCGGAGTACTACGTTGGAGACATCTTTGGCCATGGTATCGAGACCACTGGCTACGGCATGGATGTAAAATTGAGTTAAAACTACAACCAAAGTTACAGGCGCAGGCTCTCTTCCAGATATGCGTTGGGGAAAATTACTTATGCTCCTGCAGTATTAATTTTCCCGATTTTGCTCCGGTTCACCCTCACATCGGGGCTGTAATAGATTATGCAAGGATCGTGGCGAATGAGGATGCTAGTCTCAGTCGTTCGATGCAGATCATGCATGGGGCCCAGCACTGCAAGTTCATGTTGACTTAACGAGCGACTGGCTCGTTAGTATTGATATCCGGAAGCTGTTCCTTAAACCGAACGTATAAAGGTGATTGGGCTCCAAGAGGCTACAGCTACGGTAACTCTAGATCCGTAATTTGGAGTCGGTCGCGATTGGACAACGATTCTGACTAACCTAGTTCCAGCTTTTTTACCTAACCAAGAGTGTCTCCATGTCGAATAAAACTATGAAACCAGCGCGTCTTACTGCCGAGGATATCCATGGTGTCTGGGCTATTATGCCAACGCCGGCTACTCCGGATGCTTCTAACTGGCGCAGCACTAACACAGTTGACTTAAACGAGACTGCTCGCATAGTTGAAGAACTGATTGCGGCTGGTGTCAACGGAATTTTAAGTATGGGCACTTTTGGCGAGTGCGCTACGTTGACCTGGGAGGAAAAACGTGACTATGTTTCGACGGTTGTCGAAACCATTCGTGGTCGCGTGCCTTATTTCTGCGGCACCACGGCCTTGAATACCCGCGAAGTCATCCGCCAAACTCGTGAGTTTATGGATATGGGCGCCAGCGGTACCATGCTCGGTGTCCCAATGTGGGTGAAGATGGACCTGCCCACAGCGGTCCAGTTCTATCGTGATGTTGCAGAGGCGGTACCGGAGGCTGCCATTGCGATTTACGCTAACCCTGAAGCCTTCAAGTTCGACTTCCCTCGCCCCTTCTGGCAGAAATGTCCAAAATTCCGCAGGTAGTAACTGCCAAGTATCTAGGCATCGGAATGCTTGACTTGGACCTGAAATTGGCACCCAACATCCGCTTCCTTCCACACGAGGACGACTATTACGCGGCCGCACGCATCAATCCTGAGCGCATGACCGCGTTCTGGTCAAGCGGCTCCATGTGCGGCCCGGCTACCGCCATCATGTTGCGTGATGCAGTGGATCAGGCCAAGAGCAGCGGTGACTGGATCAAGGCCAAAGCCATCTCCGATGACATGCGCGCAGCCGATTCGACATTGTTTCCGCGTGGCGACTTTTCGGAGTTCTCGAAATACAACATCGGACTTGAAAAAGCACGCATGGATGCAGCTGGCTGGCTCACAGCTGGACCATGCCGTCCGCCCTATAACATCGTCCCAGAAGACTATATTGCTGGCGCCCTTAAGTCAGGCAAAGCTTGGGCCGCACTGCATGCTAAATACAGCAAGGAATTGAAGTAGTCCAACTCGATTGGTCTGGCGAAATGCTGGAAAAGACGCTGAACGATTTGAAATATATTAGATTAATCATATTTCTTGCGCTACTAGTAGGCGTCGCCAGTTCGGCAAATTTAGCTAAGACTGCTAGTCTCGCAGACTCGGGTGTGAAGTCAGGCTTTAGGAATACCGAATGAAGCCAGCATATCAAGCCTACGATGGGTGCCATCCTTGATGAGGCAACCCACTGTTGGTTGGCTTAGTTTTTTGGAGTGTTTGATTGTGATTGTTGATTTCTATTTCGACTTTTTGAGCCCTTTTTCTTACTTGGCTAACCATCGCTTGTCGAAGCTAGCCCACGATTATAGCTTTTCCATTCGCTATCACTCGATTGATTTGGCGCGAGCCAAAATCGCCATCGGAAACGTAGGCCCCTCCAATCGCGATCTGAAAGTCAAACTTGCCTATTTGATGGTGGATTTAAAACGCTGGGCCGAGCTGTACGGATTACCGTTTTTATTTCCTGCCAATTACAATAGCCAACGGATGAATGCTGGGCTCTATTACTCGGGTGCCGAAACGCAGACTGCTGCTTACGTGAATACAGTATTCAATGCAGTTTGGGGGGAAGGTATAGCTCTGGACTCGGAAAGCCTGCTTGCCCTAGTGTGCGGGACTCTAGGGTGGGATCGCGCTGCTTTCGAGGAGTTTCTCAGCAGCGACGCTGCAACAAATGCGTATGATGAGCATACCCAGGCCGCCATCGAACGTAAAGTATTCGGTGTACCAACGATGTTTTTGGGCGATCAAATGTGGTGGGGCAACGACCGTCTATTTATGCTCGAGAACACACTGAGGTGCGGCTGTAGTGCTGGAATAGCCGCCGCGGGGGAAACCGGAGTAAAACCGGTAACAGAATGAGATGGAAATCAAAGCGGCAATAGTCCGTAAAAAAACGGCCCATTCTTATTCGGGCATGTAGCTCTTAATGAGCTGCAGAAGATCAAGTTCTCGTTATATTGGTTGCGACCGGGTTGTGTCATACGGATCTGATTTGTCGCGATCAGCATTATCCGGTTCCGCTCCCGATGGTTTTAGGGCATGAAGGGCCTGGTGTAGTTCCTGCTATTCAATCGTAAGCTTCGTGGAATCGTCGAAGATCAGTCGATTTCAGATATTTTTATTCCGAGGTTGGTGGAACTTTATCGCCAGGGGAAGTTTCTATTTGACAAGCTAATTAAGTTTTATCCTTTTGAGGAAATCAATCGAGCCGCCGAAGACTCGGAAGAAGGGGTCACGCTCAAGCCGGTGCTCCATATTGGTTGAAACGTGCTGGTAGAATTACGCGGCTCGTGTGGGCTTTTCTAAGGTTGCGGGCAGTTTGCTTTTAGTGATGTTGTATCCCAAAAACAAAATTAATAAACGGTGGAACATATGATTAAAAAAACAAATTTACTCAATAAAACAATTAGTGCTGCGATCTTGGGTATTGCGTCAAGCCATGCGGTAGCGACGGATGGTGTGTTGTTGGAGGGCTTTGGCGCGGTTTCCAGAAGCATGGGCGGTACGGCTGTTGCTCATTATGTCGGGCCCGCGTCAATGATGGTCAACCCAGCGACAATGGACTTGTCTGATGCGACAGGTGAAATACTGCTAGGGCTAGATCTGATTACCACAGATATCAGCGCCACTAATCTTGGTACAGGCGAGAAAGCGTCATCAAGTCGGCATTCTAATAATAGAGGCCCCTATGTTGCCCCTCAGCTTGCTTTTATCCGTAAAGTTTCTAACTGGACCTTTGGCGCGGGCATATTCGCACAAGCGGGGATAGGGGTCGAGTATGGGAAGGACAGTTTTTTGTCCCGCGGCGATATTGGCGGAATGGGCTATGCCGCCGATGCTGATACCGGCCTTGAGAACGCCAGTCGCTTGTTTATACTTGACATACCTTTTGCCGTGAGTTTTAAGATTAACGATCGTCTTGTTATCGGTGGATCGCTAGATGCAAAATGGAGTGGTTTGAATCTCGATTATTTGCTGGGAACGAACCAGTTGGGTAGTCTCGCCGGTGATGGGCGTGTGTCCGGTTCGCTGTTGGGCTTGATCGGCACTTTACCCGACCCGCGGGGTGTGCATTTGAGCGTTAGCCAAAACAAGGAACTTGCGAGTGGTGTCGATGGTTGGGGATACTCGGGTAGGTTAGGTTTGCTATATAAGATTACGCCAACGACCAAGTTGGGTATCTCCTACATGCTCAAAAGCCATATGAACGATTTGAAAGGGAAGGGGACTGTTACCGCGGTAGATGGCCTCATCGGTAATGTGCCTATCGAGGGCGAGGTTCGTGTTTTAGACTTTAATACCCCTGCCAAACTTGACGTGGGTCTGAGCCACCAAGTTACGGACAAATTACTCGTTGCTGTTGATGTGTCTCGCGTTTTTTGGAAGGATGCCTGGAAGGATATAAAGGTAGGGTTTTCTAGTGATGTTGGTGATGTCGACTTAAGACTTCCTCAAAATGCCAAGGATCAAACAATAGTGGCGATTGGGGCTTCGTATGCAGCTACCCCGAATTTAACAGTGCGAGCAGGTTACCGTCAGGCGACGCAGCCCTTTAATGATGAGGGATTGTTGGCGCTAGTTCCGGGTATTTTGCGGAAACACGCTTCCTTGGGATTCAGCTACCAAGTATCAAAATCGGGTAGGTTCGATGCTGCGTATTCGCATGCCTTCGAGCAAAGTATGACCAATCGATCGGCTTACAACACCTCGTCGCCCGTGAGATCGTCCATGTCGCAAGATAATTTCGTCTTAGCCTATAATTATTCATTCTGATTAAATCGCTATCGTGAGCATCTGAAGTTCGTACTAATTAATTTTAGCCGCTGTCTTTGTTGGCTCGATCTTCGGGGGCAATAGCGATCTGGTTGACTAGGATGGTCTGAAGTAGTCACGTATTTCTGGCTGACTTCAGCCCTGCCAATTTTAAAAGCGGCGATTCGTCTAAAAAACGATCGAATCATCCATTCTTTCTGGATTTTTAGCCGCCGCGAGCACCTCGCGGCGGCCATTTCCCGCATTACAGGCGCACCTCTCCTGTATTCGCCAGTAAATGTCGGCGCGCCATCCACAGGTTCGACAGGGCGAACAGCGTCACCAACTGCGCCGTGTTCTTCACCAGCCCTCGAAAGCGAACTTTGGTGTAACCAAA